>JAIPFP010000061.1 GCA_021736575.1 Pirellula sp.
AACCAGCGAAGCAGCGAAAGCTTTGAGTAATGCCAAAGCTACTGCGCCGGAGACTCAAATTGCGATTACCGATGCAAGTCTGTCGTGCGCGGAATCGCTGTTGGCAGTAGGCAACAAAAGTGAAGCGCTGGCCATTTACAAATCGTTGCTTGGCGAAGGGCAATCCAAGCAAGTGCGACTCGCTGCCACTCGCGGCATATTGGCTTGTAGCGGGAAATAGTCGTTTCGGCTCACCAAGTCCCGCAGGCTCGTCCTGCGGATCGTTGGGATTTTTTGCTACAAATAAAACGACACCCTCTAGGAGAATGAACTGTGCGGTATTGTGTTTGGCTAAATCGTGGATGTTTCGGCCTGGTTTTTTCATTGGGATTGATGGGGAACGTTTCGCCAGCTCAAGAGAAAAATACCGAGCTAATCCGCATGGTTCTTGAACTCCTCAACGACAAGGACAAAGACATGCGTTCCGTCGGCTTGGAACAAGTCCGCTCGGAAGCGAAAGGCCCAGAGGCAACCAAGCAGTTTGCTTCGCAATTGCCAAAATTGATGGCCGCAGGTCAGATTGGATTACTAAGTGCATTGGCTTCGCGGGGAGATTCAAGTGCAAAACCGGAAGTGTTAACGCTATTGAAAACAAGCAGGGACGATTCCGTGCGAGTTGCCGCTATCGCTGCAATCGGAGAGTTAGGGGACAAGGCCGAATTGCCTCTTTTGGTACAGATGTTAGGTAGCGAGACAATCGCACTGCAAAACGCTGCGAAGAAAAGCTTGTCCCGATTGCGAGGCTCAACCGTGAACGCGACGATCGTATCGGAAATGAATAACGCTTCATCTGGAAGAGTAGCTCTTATCGAAGTTTTGGCGATGAGGCGGGCATCGGAATCTATGCCAATGTTAACAGCAATGGCCGTCGATCAAGATCCTAAGGTGCGACAAGCAGCCATGATCGCGTTAGCCGAACTAGGCGACTTGACACAAGTTCCCGGCATGATTCAAGGGGTTCTCAAGGCGGGCAAAGGTGCTGAACGAGATGCGGCCGAGAAAGCGTTGGCGACGGTTTGCGGACGCAACACCAAGCCAGAGTTGCGAGCGGAACCGATACTCGCAGCAAGCGCCAAGCTTGACGAAGCCTCTCAGCTTGACTTGCTATCTACCGTGGCGAGAGTCGGCGGGGCGAAAGCCCTGGCCGCTGTCGAAGCTGCAATGAATAGCGAGAATCGAACTCAACATGATGCCGGCCTGCAGGCGTTTTGCAAATGGCCAGACGCGTCGGTCGCGGATAAACTCGCCGCCCTGATCGAGAAAGCAACGAACGCAAGCGAACGAAGCCTCGAATTCAAGGCATTTGTCCGAATCGTCAGTTTGCGTAACGATAAGCGGTCCGACCAAGAAAGGCTCACTCGCCTCAAGCAAGCCATGTCTTTTGCATCATCACCCGAGGAGAAAGCACTCGTACTAAATCGGTGCCGTCTCGCTTACTCCGCCGACTCAATGCGTTATGTTTTGCCATATCTCGATCAACCGTTGTTTGCGGGAGTCGCATGTGAAACCATTGTTGAACTGGCTCATCATCGAGAGGTACGCGAGCCAAATAAATCCGAGTTTGACGAAGTTTTGGATCGGGTCATGCAAATCAGCCAGGACGCTGTCGTGAAAGACAGAGCCCAGCGTTACAAGAATGGTCAAACCTGGGTGCGTCCCAAAGCAGGAGAGTGAGACCCTAGCTATTTCAATGGCCAAGCGTCTAGCCATTCGAATTTGGTTTGGGTCATCTTGTAATCTCTGAGCAAGCGTTGATGCATGTCTAGCAAGTGCCCAGCGCCGTAAAAGATTGCGAGTTTCTTTTTGCCAGCCTTTAATTCTCTCTCCATAATTTGGAAAGCTTTGGTGTTTCGTTCTGTCAGCAAAGTGCTCTTGCCATTTTTGTCGGCGAAACCAGCCATCTGTGCTTCCATCGATTCGAATTGTTCCGCCATAACCCGTCGCAATTTGATCGTGTCTTTCGACATGAGCGCTGCCATCATTTCAGCTTGTTGTGTAGCTCCTTTCTTGCTGTTCTGTGCAACTAGGCCCGCACCCATTAGCCGTGCGAACATTCCGATGAACCCATCTCCTCGCTTTTTCATATCTTCCCCAAACTCGTCCGGGCTCATATCCGCGTGAACAAAATTGGAAGGAGAATAATCCACTTCATCCAGTTGGAATGACAAATCCAAAATGTCCTTCATGCCTGTTTGCATCATGCCAATTGGATTGACTCCGCCACGTTCGGCCCGTTGATCCGGTTTGTTCGCCGAGGGATCGGCGACAAGCTCATACAGCATGACATCATAGCTCTTAAATCGCTTATTCAGTTCGCTATAGTATGCCTTGGTCGCAATGTGGACAGCCCCGATCAAGTCGATGTACGCGCCCTTGAACTCCCCTTCGGTAAACTCGTACCTAGCGATGGCAACCTGGAGCGATACTGGTTCGCCCTTGTCGTTCTTCTTGATTCGCAAGAAAGAAACTTTGTCTTGGTTGGCTGAATCCGAATCGGATCCTGAGGTTGCCGTAACATTTTTTTGCGGCTCCTGCGATTTTGCTCCCCCGACAAAAATGCCGTCGAAGGCAAATCCAAACAGGACAGCAAGGGCTGTGCATTTCGCTGTTCTTCCGAGCATAAAATTTTCCGTGATTTCGAGATGAGGATGATTTCAGTCGCGAGCGACGTCGCGCTACCCGCCGCCGATTCGCTTCGATTATTTTGTTAATCAACTATAGCGGATGTTCGAGAATTTGGGAGGAATGCCACTGCGACACTTGACTATTCTGACGCCGCGACAACAATTGACAGTATGGTTGAATTAACTAGAAAACAGCGCGAAATCGAACTCAGGACTTCCGAAATCCTGAGGATAGCTCGTCCGATCTTGATTTCCGACGGTTTTCGGGGATTGAGCATGGATCGTTTGGCTTTCCAAATGGAATATGCAAAGGGAACGATCTACAACCATTTTAAGAACAAAGAAGAGATCGTTCTCGCGTTGGTTGCCGAGTCGATGGAGATTCGGAGAAGCCTTTTCGAGCAGTCGGGGATTATCCAAGGACCGGCCCGTTTGAGGATGATGGCTCTTGGGGTTGCTTGCGAATTCTACACTCAGCATTGCGCTGACGATTTCGCAATGGAACAGTGGGTGCGCCAACAAGGTATTTGGGACAAATCTTCGGAAAAACGGCAAAATCTGATTCGGCAGTGCGAAGAGCAGTGTATGGCAATCGTGGCTGGAATCGTTCGCGATGCGGTCCTACGACAAGAGCTTGTTCTGCCCGAATCGCTGGGGGCGGAGGAGTTGGTTTTCGGATTTTGGGCGATCAATTACGGTAGTCAAGTGCTTTCGCACACAAGTCCGTCCCTACCTTCCTTGGGAATCAGCAATCCAGCCAGCGTCATTCGCATCCACTGTTGCACTTTGCTCAATGGCTTTCATTGGAATCCCGTAATGGACTACGCGCGCTCCAACCAGGAATCGGAAGCCTTGGCTGAAAAACTATTTCCTGTTTTTTGGACGATTAAAAACAGGAATAGGGCGTAGATAGAACGGAACGGAAACGAGTGAACCGCTCCGACCATACGAATCAAGACGCAGAAGCGTCCTTTCTTGGCCAAAAGAAAATGACGTGGCGTCAATTCATGGCGCTCCGGACGAAACAAAAGGTAAGCGCCGAAACAAAAGGTAAGCGCCGAAACAAAAGGTAAGCATAGAGAAATGAAATTCATGAGACGCAAAGTGGTTGGGATCGTTGCCGCCCTCGCGGTCATTTCCGTTGGCGGGGCCTTTGCCTATCACAATCTTCAGTCGAAGGAATGGTTGGGATCTGTCGCGCATTCCAAGCCCGAAACAGCATCAGGGCCAAAGCTGAATCCAAATGGATCGGAAGTGGTTGTGCGCGCTTACCTCATTGAGGCGAATTCGCAGGCAAGGCGGGCGATGCACATGTTTACCGGCACGTTACAACCTCGCTATCTGGCTTCGGTGGGCTTTCGGGTGTCGGGCAAGATCTCGGAACGAACCGTCGAGTTGGGACAACATGTTCGAAAGGGACAAGTGCTTTTTCGCCTCAACCCTGACGATTCTGAGCTTCAATTGCGAGTTGCGGAGGCGGATCAGGTTTCTGCAATGTCTATGTTAAAGCAAGCGACAGCAGAAGAGGCTCGGCTTATTCAGCTTCGTGCATCGGGGTCCGTCAGTCAATCGGATTACGATCTTGCATTATCGACTCGCGACGTCGCCATCGCACGCGTGGACGGGGCTGCCCGAAGATTAACGTTGGCCAAGAATCAGCGAACCTACTTCGATCTCATTGCGGACACCGATGGCCTTGTCACATCGATCCAAGCCGAGGCGGGTCAAGTCGTAGCTGTTGGTCAACCAGTGCTTCAAATCATGCAGAACGATGAATTAGAAGTGGTCGTTAGCTTGCCTGAAGGTTTGGTGGGCGAAGTGCGAACGCTAAGCGCAATCGCCACTCTGTGGTCCCGATCGGAGCTGAAACTTCGCGCGGAGTTGCGAGAGCTTTCGCCGATAGCAGATTCAGCGTCACGCACCTATGATGCCAAATTCCGCTTGCTCGATCAGGCGAATGACTTGGCGATCGGAATGACTGCTTCGATCCAATTAAGCGATCCGAAGGAAAGTGGCATTACGGTACCACTGACCTCGATCTCAAGTCGAAATGATCAACCCATCGTTTGGCGTATCGAACCGCACACTGGAAAAGTAGAAGCGGTTTCCGTGGATGTGATGGAATACCGTTCGGACACAGCCATCATTCGCGGCGAACTCCAACAGGGCGATCGAATCGTCAGCGCGGGTGTTCAACGCATTGACGAAAATGTGAAAGTCCGAGTTTGGGATACAAGATTATGATGGACGCTGCCCCAAAAGCAGGCGAAGGTGACCATTCTTGGAATCTATCGCGTTGGGCTGTGACTCATCCAGCGTTTGTTACATTTTTGATTCTTGCGTGTTCCATTGCAGGCATGCAGGCTTACTTTCAGATGGGACGCGCCGAAGACCCTTCCTTTACGATCAAAACCGCAATCGTCTCAGCGACTTGGCCCGGTGCGACATCCGAAGAGATGCAACAGCAAGTTGCCGAGGAAGTCGAAGACAAACTTCGAGAGACGCCCTACCTAGACTTTCTGCAAACCTACTGCTTACCTGATCGAATGCTGACGATCGTTCAGCTCAAAGATACGGCACCGCGAAAAGAGGTCCCGAATATTTGGTATCAAGTTCGCAAGAAACTCGGTGACATTCAAAATCAGATGCCTCAAGGAGTGATCGGTCCTGCCGTCAATGACGAATACGGGGACGTTTATTCCGCTTTGTATGCCTTCACAGGCGATGAGTATTCACCCGCTGAACTTAAGCGGATATGTGAAAAGGCTCGGAAGCAATTGTTGCGAATTGGAGATGTCGAAAAGGTTGATATTATCGGCGAACAAGCCGAACGGATCTACATCGAGTTTTCGCACAGCAAGTTATCAACGCTGGGTGTCACGCCGCAACAGATTTTCGATAGTGTTCAACGTCAAAACGTGCTCATGCGATCCGGCAGTATCGACACCAAGACCGATCGGATTCATGTTCGTGTTTCCAGAGACTTTGACGGCATCGAGGAAATTAAAGCGGTACCAGTCCAAGCCAATGGTCGCGTGTTCCGGTTGAGCGATATCGCAGAGGTGAAACGCGGTTACGAAGACCCTCCGCTCTATCTTGTGCGTTTCAATAGCAAGCCTGCTGTGGCCTTGGGTGTGGTCATGTCCAAGGGAGGGAACGTAGTCAAACTTGGCGAATCGCTCAACCAAGAGTTCGTCTCGATTCGTGAGCAGATGCCCCTTGGAGTGAGCATTGGTAACATCGCATTTCAACCACACGTTGTCGAAGAGTCGGTGGGCGAGTTCATCAAGTCTTTTATTGAGGCATTGCTCATCGTCCTTGTGGTCAGCTTCTTGAGCTTAGGCTTTCGAACGGGCATTGTCGTGGCTTTGAGCGTACCCTTGGTCTTGTCCATCGCGTTGGTCGTCATGAATGCGATTGGGATGAATTTGGATCGCATATCACTCGGAGCATTAATTTTGGCTCTTGGTTTGCTGGTAGACGATGCGATCATTGCAGTCGAAATGATGGCTGTAAAAATGGAAGAAGGCTGGGGTCGCGTCGATGCAGCCACGTTCGCGTGGACTTCGACAGCCTTTCCGATGTTATCTGGAACGCTGATTACGGTGGTTGGTTTTTTGCCGGTTGGATTTGCGCGATCGGCGGCGGGTGAATACGCAGGTGGTATTTTTTGGGTGGTCGGTATTGCGTTGATTGCATCGTGGTTCGTAGCCGTCGTTTTTACTCCCCATATCGGCGTTATACTCTTACCCGACTTTCACAAGAAGCCGGGGGAAGAGCACCACGTACCGTTCCAGTCTCCTTTTCATCGCACGCTTCGATCGATCATTCGCGTTTGTGTTCGGCGTCCACTTTACGTTGTTTCAATCACATTTGCGATGTTTGTTGCATCGGTGTTTGGCTTCACGCAATTGCAGCAACAGTTCTTTCCCCTTTCGTCGCGAACGGAGTTGATGATTGACGTCCGCATGAACGAGGGAGCATCGGGCGAAGCGACGTATAGGATGGTCGAGAAAATCGAAGGATTATTGCAGCCGCTGTTGGAACCGGCTGATGGAGAAGAGCAACCGAGTGTCGATCGCTTTACTTGTTATGTTGGCGCGGGAGCAGCAAGGTTTTTTTTGGCTCTCAATCCGGACTTGCCCAATCCTAGTTTTGGAAAAATTATCATTCATACAACGAGCATTTCTGCTCGCGAAACACTGCGAGCGGAACTCAAGCGGCGTTTTGAGCAAGATGAGTGTTTTTCGGATGCTTCTTTGCGGGTCATGCGATTGGAATTTGGTCCACCCGTTGGCTTTCCCGTACAGTTTCGAGTGATTGGTCCGGATCCGAAAATCGTTCGTTCGATCGCGAATGACGTTCGAGAAGTAATGCGAAAAGAGCCGGCGGCATTGGATGTCAATCTCGAATGGGACGAACCAGCTAAATCGATTCACATCGACATCGATCAAGACAGAGCGAGACTCATGGGATTGGCACCACAGGAGATCGAGCTTGGATTGCAAACCCTGCTGAGTGGTACGCCTATTTCGCAATATCGTGAGGAGACCGAGACCATTCAGGTTGTTGCCAGAGCCATTGAATCGGAACGGCTCAATCTGACTCAGTTCGCAGACATGACGCTTTTTACTCAAAACGGTCGGGCCGTGCCGCTAAGTCAAATCGGAAACATCCGACCAGGATTGGAGGAACCCATCGTTTGGCGACGCAACCAAGAGCGATCGCTAGCGGTTCGATGTGACGTTGCGGACGGCTTTCAAGCACCTGACATCAGCAGCAAAGTGGAGAAGAAGCTTGAGACGTTGAAAGCCGGTCTACCTGTCGGCTACCGCATCGAAGCAGGTGGGGCAATCGAGGAAAGCAACAAAGCCAACAAGGCCTTGTTTGCAATGTTTCCAATCATGATTTTGTTGATGTTGACGCTCTTAATGTCACAGGTTCATAGTTTCAAAAAGATGATCTTGATCTTTGGTATCGCCCCGCTTGGCTTGATAGGTGCGGTCGCCTTTCTGTTGCTGTTCGGTTCGCCGTTTGGGTTTGTGGCTCTGCTGGGGGTGATTGCGTTGGCGGGGATGGACATGCGAAACTCCGTGATCTTGGTCGATCAAATCGAGCAGGATATCGCCCAGGGTTTGAGCGAATGGGATGCGGTGATCGAGTCATCGGTACGGCGAGCAAGGCCCGTAATCTTGACAGCCGCCACTGCGATCCTCGCTATGATCCCGCTAACGCGAAGCGTGTTTTGGGGACCGATGGCGATCGCCATCATGGGCGGCTTATCGATCGCAACGTTTTTGACGCTGATCAACTTGCCAGCCTTGTACGTCTTGTTCTTTCGAGTCAAGCCGCCAGTGGCGGTGAAATAGACATGTGCGGGTGATGGGCCTATGCTAGATCTCGTCAGTCTTTGATTGCGGCTTGGCTTGGCTAGCGGTACGATTATAGTGTTGGAATGATTCCCCTGACCATGATCCTCTAAAAGCGAATCCATGCATGCGACTACTTATTCTGGCGACGATGCTGTGCGTGTCTCTAAGTGTTCAAGCAGACGACAAGGTCTTTTCCGGGCCACAGGTCGGCGAAAAGCTCCCCGAATTCAAAGTTCGAGGCGTCTTCGACCAAGATGCTGGGATCGAAATGGATTTCGTTGCCAAGTCCAACGGCAAGCCTATTGTTTTGATCTTTGTGCATGATTTGAACCGCCAATCCATCAGCATGACGCGGACTTTGTCACAGTACACTCATAGTCGAGTTAAGGACGGGCTCAACACGGGAGTCGTTTGGCTGGACGATGATGCGACCGAAGCAGAGAATACTCTCAAGCGAATTCGCCATGCTTTGGCAAAGGATGTCGCAGTAGGTATCTCGGTCGATGGGAGGGAAGGGCCGGGCAGTTACGGACTCAATCGCAAAGTAATGCTGACCATTCTTGTCGGTAAGGATGGCAAGGTTACGGGCAACTTTGCGCTGGTTCAACCTAGCCTAGCAGCGGACCTGCCGAAAATTCTTGAGAGTATCGTTGCGGTCGCTGGCGGTAAAGTTCCGAAACTTGAAGAACTCGAAGGCATGCGCGAAGGGATGCAACAACGCGTCACCCAGGACAAGACGCCCAATTTGCGTCCCTACCTTGTTCCCGTTATTCGTCTCAACGCCCCCGTGGAAGATGTTGAAAAAGCGGCCAAGGATCTGATTGAGTTTGTCGAGAAAGATAACGATGCAAAAAAAGAACTAGGTCGAATTGCAACCACCATTATCAATGCAGGCAAGCTGTCGGATTATGGCACTCCGCGGGCCCAGGAGTATCTTACACAATGGGCAAAGGTCTACGGCACCCAATCCAAAGATGAGAACGAATCGCCCAAAAAACCGGATGAACGCAAGTGAAAACGTTTGCTTGGTTCTGTTTGGCTCTATGGATCGAAGACTGCGTACAAGCGGTTGATTTCGAAACGGATGTCATGCCTGTCTTGACCAAGGCGGGTTGCAATTCAGGCGCTTGTCATGGTGCTGCGGCAGGGCGAGGTGGTTTTCATCTGTCTCTGCTCGGCGCGAATCCAAACTCAGACTATGACGCAATCGTGCACGAGTTTGAAGGCCGTCGAAACAATCAAGCTCATCCTGAAAAGAGTCTAATACTGGCTAAGCCTACTGGAAATCTCGACCACGGCGGCGATGTCGTTTTGGATGAAACGGGTCCAGGTGCGAAAGTTCTCATGGAGTGGATTCGATCTGGTGTCCCGCGAGGTACCTCTGCGAAGTTGACCAATCTAAAGGTCGAACCGAACCGCTACGTGGGTACCAAGTTTCCCACCACCGTTTCACTCAGAGCGATCGCAATCTTCGATCACGGAGTCCAAACCGATGTTACGGATCGTACCGTATTTTCTTCGGCTGATCCTGCTGCTGTCGAGATCGAAGAATCCGAGGGGAACGAAGAATCCGAGGGGAACATCGTAGCTCGCATCAAACGGCCTGGCCAGCATGTCGTACTTGCCAGATTCTTGAATCGCGTTGTTCCAATTCAGTTCATTATTCCTCTGTCGGAAAAAGCGGTCGATCTTTCCTCGCAACCTAGGGGGAATTGGATCGACGAAGAGATCTTGCAATTATTGTCCGAACTGCGAATCCCCATTTCCCCTCCATCTTCGAGCAATGAATGGCTGCGCAGAGTAACGCTCGACCTTGCCGGTCGTCTACCAGAACCTGCTACGGTCGAACGCATTGTCTTGCAGGATTCACCGGACGTGCGCAGCGGCTATGTTGATGAACTCCTGGCCAGCGAGGCGTTCAACGACTACTGGACGCTCAAGTTTTCGAAGCTACTGCGATTTCATTCACTGCCTAATGACAATGAAGGACTCAACGCATATTCTGAATGGCTTCGTGGCGAGATACATGACGGACAAGGCCTTGATCGAATTGCCCGCCAACTGCTGACTGCGACTGGGGATTCGCATTTCATTGGACCAGCCAATTTCGGTCGTATGGTTTCGGATGCACGCGATCAAGCGGAGCTTGTTGGCCAGCTTTTTATGGGAACAAAATTGGGTTGTGCCAATTGTCACAACCACCCGCTCGACAAGTGGACACAAGACGATTATCACGGCCTTGCTGCTGTGTTTTCGAAACTAGAGCGAGGCCGAGAAGTGCGATTGACATCGCGAGGGGCAGTGACAAATCTGCGAACGGGCGAGCCCGCAGTCCCTCGCATTCCAGGCTTTCTCGATCTTGATGGACCAGGCGATCATCGCGTAGCCTTCGCCGACTGGCTTTTATCGAAAGACAATCGCTATTTCGCCCGCGCAACGGTCAATCGACTCTGGCAAGCCATGTTTGGTCGCGGTTTGGTTGAACCAACCGATGACCTTCGCGACACAAACCCTCCGACGCATCCAGAGTTACTCCACAAGCTGGCAGACGATTTCGTGAACAACGGCTACAACATCCGCCACACACTAAAGCAGATCGCGCTCAGTCACACCTACGCACGAAGCGGTGAGATCATCCCCGGAAATGATTCCGACGATCGATTTTACTCGCACGCGTACGGACGCCCTCTCCTTCCGGAAGTTCTCATCGATGCCATCTCGGATGTAACTGGCGTAACTGGCAATTTCAACGGTCACGCGTCCGGATCGAGAGCCATTACCATCATCGATCCGCTCGAACCGGTTGCCGCGTTAGATATCCTCGGGCGTTGTTCCAAAGCAAAGGGATGCGATGAGAATGGCCAGACAAACGGCGGCCTTTCTTCGCAACTGCATTTGCTCAACGGTGATTTGTTGAATCAAAAACTCGTCGACACGAATGGTCGATTGAACAAACTCCTGGATGCCGGGCATTCCGACGAAACGATTGTTCGGGAGTACTACATCCGAGCGATCGGGCGCAATCCCACGGAGCCTGAGTCAAAACACTGGTGTCAGCAAATCATGGATACCGACGAAATAAAACGCAAAGAAAAACTACAGGACTTCGTTTGGAGTCTGCTCAATAGTCGTTCATTCCTGGAAAACCATTAAAAGGCTCAAGTCATGAATCGACCACATCGACGATGCGAAAGCCTGACACGTCGCGACATGCTCCGAATGGGTAGCCTCGCACCACTTGGTCTCGGGCTCACCGATTTGTTCCGATTGCAAGCCGCATCTCCGAATTCATTCAGAGCAAAAGCAAAGTCATGCATTCTGCTTTGGTTGGACGGCGGACCGAGTCATTTGGAGACGTTCGATCTCAAGCCGGATGCACCCGCAGAAGTCAGGGGACCGTTCAAGGCTATTTCTACCAATGTCGGCGGGATCCAATTATGCGAATTGCTCGCGAACACGGCGAAAGTTTGTGACAAGCTCGCGATTTTGCGATCGATGACCTCGCCGCTCGGTGAGCATGGATTAGCGAATCATTTTCTCATGACCGGTTATAAGCCGTCACCCGTCATACAGTATCCACAATATGGGTCTGTCTTAGCTCATGTTCGAAGCATGCCGTCGGTCCTTCCGCCGTTTATTACGATCCCAGAGAATCGTTCCAGTGTTGCAGGTTTTCTCGGCGATAAGTACGAACCATTCGCTACAAGAGGCGATCCATCCAAACCGGACTTTAGCGTGCGAGACTTGGATTTTTTCCCCGGCGTCGACGAGACGAGAATTCTTCGCCGCCGCACATATCTTGCGGAATTCGATCGGGCTCAAGCGAGTTTCGAGGCCCGCGAGGATCGAAGCGACTCGGCCTTTGAAAAGGCGTATCGGTTAGTAACCTCTCACGAAGCAAAACGCGCATTCCATCTTTCGGAGGAGCCTGCGGAGGTGAGAGCACGCTATGGACCACGCATGTTTGGCCAAAGCTGTCTACTGGCGCGTCGTTTGATTGAACGCGGCGTGCCGTTTGTCAGTGTCAACAACACAGGTTGGGACACTCACGAGAATCTTGCATTGCAGTTGCGTGATGGGTATTCAGGTGCAAAAGTGGGTGTCGGCCTGATTCCAACCTTCGACCAAGCCTTTTCTGCCTTGGTAACAGATTTGTCAGAGCGAAATCTGTTAGTCGATACTTTGGTAATCGTGATGGGAGAATTCGGTCGCACGCCTAAACTCAATTCGCGGGGTGGTCGAGATCATTGGCCACGAGTATTCAGTGTGGTCCTGGCGGGAGGCGGGGTGCAAGGTGGACAGGTGATCGGTTCAAGCGATCGAGTTGGCGAAAGTCCTGATGACAATCCGATTACCCCCAATGATCTGGCTTGCACTATCTACACTTTGCTGGGCGTTGATCCCAATTTGGAACTACACACTGCCGACGGCCGTCCGGTCAGAGTCAATCAAGGGGGCAAACTGATCCGAGGGATAGTTCCTTCATGACGCCGCAATTGGCTTCCTTTGTTATTGCCGTATCGCTCATGTCGCTGTGTTTGATCGCGGGCTCACCGATCGCGGACTCACCGATTGCCGCGATCGTTATTTCCCCCAACCGCGATGCTGTACTGTTGGGATCACAAAAAGGGCTAGAACTGCGGTCGTGGCCTGGCATGCTTTTCGTTGGGACGATCGATACGGAGCTGACTCACGTGCATGACTTGAAGTTTTCACCGGATGGCACGATGCTTCTGGCTGCGGGTGGTTCGCCCGCCGAAAAGGGAGCAGTCGAAGTCATTGACTGGGCGAACAAGAAGCGGGTTCGCAGTGTCGTGTTGCATGAGGACGTTGTTTATCGAGTTGCTTGGTCTCCCGATGGGATGCGGTGGGTAACAGCCTCAGGCGATGGAATTTGTAGCGTTGTGGATGCCGCCAGCGGAGAGACTATCGCTCGTTACGAAGGTCATTCGCGTGCCGTTCTTGGCGTTGCGTTTTTTCAAGATAACAAGACCGTTGCTTCGGTGGGCGTCGATCAAACCCTTCGGTTGTGGAATAGTTCCGACGGAACGCACATTCGAACCCTCGACAATCATGTAGGAACCGTAAATTCCATTGCAATTGGACCGATAGTGCCAACGGCCGATTCCAACATCCCGGTGACACTGGCCACCATCAGCGAAGATCGAACGGTACGTCTTTGGCAGCCCACCATAGGTCGGTTGATGCGATTTGGCAAACTGCCATCCGTACCACGCACATTAACTTGGTCCCCGGCTGGCGACCGACTCTACGTTGGCTGCAACGATGGATGCGTTGGCACGATCGATTCTAGAACAATGGAAGTTGTTGAAACTGTCGACGCAAACGTCGGTCGGATTCACGATCTGGCACTGGATTTCGAAAAAGGCCTCATGTTGGTAGCCGGCGAACAAGGTTTCCACGTAACTGGGTTTCTAGTTAAACAATGAACGTTTCCGAAGAAGCGAAGAAGGCGTTGGCCCAAGGCTTTGCATCGATTGTAAAGCAGTTTCAATTGCCTGGCAGTTTTGCACCGGGTGTGCGGTTGGCTGCAGAGGAGTCGTCACTCGCGATAAGGAAAAATGGCCGACCTCTCTGGGAAGTTGATCGTCGAGATGCAACGAGTATTCCATTGGTGACACTTGATCCCGCCACGTCTACCGATCTTGATCAAGCATTTGCGATTGAACGCGATGGTGACGAACTCGTTTTGAAGTATGCCTTGGCAGACATAAGTGCGTTTGTTTCGGCGGGCGGAGTCATCGAGTCGGAAGCTTGGAATCGCGGCGTTACTATTTATGGTCTCAGCGAAAAAATTCCGTTGTATCCAAAGGTAATCTCGCAAAACGCGGCAAGTTTGCTGCCCGATGGTCCACGGCCAGCCATCTTGGTTAGCGTTGCAATTTGTCCAAAGGGCAAGGTGGCACTTCGCAGTATCGAACGTGTTGTGTGCGCGAGCAGGGCCAAGTTGGCTTATGATACGGTCGACTTGAAATCCATTCCGTTTCTCGAGGAATTTGCTCGGCGTATGTGGTCCGACGAAGTCTGTCGGGGCGCGATACGAGTCGAGTTTCCTCAACAAGAAATTGTTTGCGATCCGCTAGCGCCAGGAGGTATCCGACTGGTATTGCGTGCACGCAATATTGCAGAGTCTGTGAACGCAACCTTGTCGTTGGCGGCTAACATGGCGATTGCGTCTCTCTTTCTAAAGTCTCAGGCAGGTTTATTTCGGGTGATGGATGAGCCGACGGATCGCGCAGTGTCTCAACTCCGCCGGACGGCGCATGCACTGGGGATCGATTGGCCCGTCAACGAAACCCTGCGGGATCTTCAACGACGAATGGATGCTAAGAATATGACGCACCAACGGTTTTTGCTGGAAGCTCGAAGAGCGGGTGGTAGGGCGAGTTACGCGACATATGATTCTGAGAAAAAACCATGGCACGCCGCGATCGCAGCCTCGTACGTACATGCCACAGCTCCGATGCGCCGATTGGCGGATCGATATGTTCTCGATCTAGCCTATCTTCTCGCGAACGGGCAAAGTGTGCCAACCGAACTGACCGAAAAGATGCGCGAGTTGCCTGTCGTCATGGGGCGTGGAGAGGGGCGAGCGTCCAATGTCGACAGAGCCGTTATCGACCTCCTAGAAGCAGTCTCGCTGCAGCATCGCATTGGCGAAATACTCGTTGCGGAAGTCGTCGATGCAGAAGCCGGGATCGTACAGACCATCGATTCCGCGATTCGTTCGAAAGCAACTCAATTGCATGGAGTCGAAAATGGTGCCAAGGTTCGTGTCCGGATTGATCTCGCTGATCCTGCAAAACGCACAGTTCGGCTGACTGCGGTACGATGAAAAGACGCTCGCTCAACACGAATATTAACTCCCTCTACCCCGGTCCTCCGGTACTCCGGGTAGGATAGACTCAGGGGGCGGGTTGTAAAGACTTACGAATCGATTCTAGCTCCCTTCTCCCCGGTACTCCGGGGAGAAGGGCTGGGGATGAGGGGCTGCGTTCACTAGCGATTTTGCCCCTCACCCCCCCGACCCCCTCTCCCCGGAGTACCGGAGCGAGGGGGAGAATTGACTCAGAGGGTGGACTGTAATGACTTGATTAGGCTAACCCCTAACCACGAACCCCTAACCACGAACCACGAACCACGAACCACGAACCTCTCACACATTTCGGCAGCCAATTTCATGAAAAACAGCGAAACCAAATCCATGGATCGACGTCGATTTATGCGATCCGCATCTGCGATTGCAGTCGCAGCTGGCCCAATCTCCGCTCCCATTCTTTTTCCGAGGCCAGCGCGTTCCGAGGAGACGCCAGCCAGCGATCGGATTCGCGTGGGTGCCATCGGCGTTGGAGGCCGCGGCACGCTCCTCTTGCAACAACTTCCAAAGTCAGCCGAGCTGGTAGCCTTGTCGGATTGCAATCTTGCGAAAGCAGAAGGGTTCAAAGCCAAAGCCAAAGGAGAGTGGCCCATCTATCAGGATTACCGCAAGATTTTGGATCGCAAAGATATCGATGCGGTCATTGTAGCAACGGGTGAATTCCAAAGAGTCCTCCCTTGCATCGAGGCATGTCAAGCTGGCAAGGATGTCTACGCGGAAAAGCCGTTGACGCTTTACATCCAAGAGGGGAGGGCGCTTGTCAATGCAGTCCGCAAGTATAACAGGATTCTTCAAGTCGGCACTCAACAGCGATCGATGGAAATGAATCGCGTCGCTTGCGAACTCGTGCGAAACGGGGGCCTCGGAAAAATCCTTGAAGTACGTGCGATCGCTTATGCCGGGTCTGAGCCTTCGCCGGCACAGCTTTTCCCTGGTCAGGCAGTACCTGAAGGTCTCAACTGGAACCAGTGGCTCAACCAAGCGAGCGAGCGGCCTTTCAATAGCCAATGGATGGGTTGGATGAAATGGCGAGATTTCGCAGGTGGCGAGATGACCAACTGGGGTGCGCACGGCGTCGATCAGATTCAATGGGCCCTTGGAATGGACGACACAGGACCGATCGAAATTGCCCCGCTGACCGATGGACCAAACGGACACGTGCGCATGAAGTATGCAAATGGTGTTCAAGTCAATTACGTGATTGAATCTGGCAAAGGTCCGATGGGTGGAGCGATCTTTGTCTGCGAGAAGGGCAAGCTTGAAGTCAATCGAAACAAGTTCACCTCGAACCCCCCAGAAATCGCGCAGCAATTGCTCAAATCCTTAGATATCGAAGAAGAAGAACGTAAATGGAGCGATAGCCTTGCTCTCTGGCAAGCGCGATGGCATTTGCAGAATTGGATCGATTGCATTCGATCTCGCAAACTACCTGTAGCGGATGTGGAAATTGGACACCGATCTGTGTCCGTATGCCATCTTGCGAACATAGCGCGGGCGACGAGCCGCGTACTTCGTTGGGATCCAAAGAGCGAGGTCTTTCTCGATGACGACGCAGCCAACCAATTCTTGAACCGAAAGCGTCGACCGGGATTCGAGTTACCTAGCATCGGATAACATCGCGGAAATTATGCCAAAATGCCTTGAATGACGTTGCCGTAAACATCCGTCAACCTTTCGTTGCGCCCTTGGTGGAAGTAGGTCAGCAGCGTGTGATCTATCCCCATAAGATGTAGGATAGTCGCATGCAAATCGTGCACGTGCACTCGGTTTTCGACGGCCGCGAATCCAAATTCGTCCGTCGCACCATAGGCGATACCACCTTGAACACCCGCGCCTGCAAGCCACATAGAGAACCCGTACGGATTGTGATTTCGTCCGGGCTTGCCGGTCCCTTCGCTAAAGGGCATCCGGCCAAATTCTCCCCCCCAAACAACCAAGGTGCTCTCTAACAATCCGCGTTGTTCCAGGTCATCCAGCAATGCGGCGATGGGTTGGTCCGTCTCACTTGCATGCCGACCATGATTTTTTTCTACGCTCTCATGCGCATCCCAAGTTTCTTCCAAGTGCCCACCGCCTGAGTAGAGTTGTACAAAGCGTACGCCGCGTTCAACCAGCCTTCTCGCGATCAAACAGTTGCGGCCGAACTCTGCCGTCGGTTCACGGTCGACCCCATACGCTTGCAAAGTACTTGCCGATTCCATAGCAAGATCGACTGCCTCTGGAGCTTCGGATTGCATGCGGAAGGCCAGTTCGTAACTTGCGGATCTTGCGAGTAGTTCCGAGGCACCGGGCCTTGTGTTCAGATGTTCGTCGTTCAATTGGGCCAATAGATCTAGTTGTTCGCGTTGCGATTTCGTATCCAGGTAGCCAGGGCCTGCTAGATCGAGTATCGGGTTCCCGGCCGGACGAAACAAAGTTCCTTGGTACGTGGCAGGCATGAAGCCGCTTGACCAATTCGGTTGGCCTCCGATCGGCCCACCCCGTTTGTCCAGCATGACAACATAACCGGGCATATTTTGATTTTCGCTCCCTAGACCATATACGGCCCAGCTCCCTATGGAAGGTCGGCCGATGATCGGTTTCCCCGTATTCATTTGCACCAACGCGGAACCGTGTGCATGCGTATCGGTAAAACAAGAACGAACGACCGCCAATTTGTCCGCATGCTTACGAATGTTCGGAAAAAAATCAGAAATGGGAAGCCCGCTTTGGCCACCGGGCTCGAATTTTCGAACCGAAGGAGTCAATAATCCGACGGCTCGCCCGCCTGAATTAATGAACTGCTTGTCTTGCGGCAAGGGCTGTCCAGCATACTTTTCCAAGGCTGGCTTCGGATCAAAAGTGTCAACTTGGCTTGGTCCTCCATTCATCAGTAAAAAGATGACGCTCTTTACTTTGGTCGGAAAATGAGATGGCTTTGGCGCAAGTGGGGTCGAGTGTCGTCCATCGGCAGCGAGGAGTTTTCCTCCAAAGAACCCATCCGAGTTCAAGAGACTACCCAATGCGAGCCCAGCGAAGCCCGCTCCCATCTCCCATATCCATTCTCGCCGAGTATTTCCGCACGGAAATTCTGCCTTTTGGAAACGCATCGAATTAATCCAAGTAAAGGAACTCATTGGTGTTCAACAACACATGGCAAAGTGAAGCCCACGCCAACTGCTCTACATCGCCAAACTTCTTTTCGCGGTGAGTCGCTTCCAAGTTCTCTTGCTGTCGTCGAAGGTGACCTTCAGCAAACGTGCGTTCATGCTCCGTTGGCTTTCGGCCCAAAGACATTTGCCAAGCGATGTCGATTCGAACCGAATGAACGTCGCTCGCAGAAAGAACGCGATTGGCGAAAGCTCGGCTTTGTTCATGAACCCAATCATTATTCAGCATCGCCAGCGCTTGTGTTGCTACGACGGTAGATTCACGGCGTCCCGTTGGAATCGTATTATCGCAAATATCGAAAGTTGTCATGAACGGAACCACCAAGCCCCGTTTGTTAAACATGTAAAGACTTCTTCGCAACCTATCTTTCGGCTCCGAAGCATGATAGGCAGCCCCTTTCATCGAGAGCCCTTCTAAGGCTTCGCCGCTAATAGGCGCTCGGAAACTCGGTCCGCCAAGTCTTAGATCCAGTTGACCGCTGGTGAAAAGGATGGCGTCACGCAACGATTCTGCATCCAGTCGACGACGATTGGCGTGCCATAGAAGATGATTTGCCGCATCCACCTGCATGAATTCTGCCTGTTGCGGGTGCAAGACCGACTGTTGATACGTGTCGCTCATTACAATTAGCTTATGAATTCGCTTCAATTGCCAGTTGCCCGCCATCAGTTCTGTCGCAAGCCAATCCAATAATTCTGGATGACTTGGTCGTTGCCCATTGAACCCAAAATTGTCCGGTGTCCGAACCAAGCCCTCTCCAAAGTGATGCTGCCAAACTCGATTTGCCATAACGCGAGCGGTGAGCGGGTTCGAGGGATCCGTCATCCATTGAGCAAGTTGCAATCGACGTTGAGTTGTCTTGGCATCGTTTGCTTTTGATGCAAAAGGTCGATTCAGTTGCTTTACACTAGTAAGCGGCCCTGCAGGAACTTCGTGCAAAGGTTGATGGATATCCCCTTTTTTGAGAGCACGAAGCGGCGAAGGGTTGATGTTGATATCGGTCCACCCGAGGACGTCGAAGCCAAGCTCTTCTTGGGTGGGGCCGCCATTGAGGGCTCGATCGCGATGAGCGACTGGTCCGGGCCAAAAAACGGCGCCGATCCGATAGTAGTCGTCTTGATAGATCGGGTCGAACTTGTGATCGTGACAGCGTGCACACTTGACCGTCAATCCCAGAAACGCAGTGGAAGCGGTATGAACAAGGTCTTCCAATCGCTCGTATTGATATTCAGCCACATCGTTTGGTTCGTCATCCCATGTCCCAAGTCGCAGGAAGCCTGTGGCGATGACGTTAGATTCATTTCGATTCGGCAACTCGTCTCCAGCTAGTTGTTCGGTAAGAAAGCGATCGTATGGCATATCGCTATTGAAGGCGTTAACGACCCAGTCGCGGTAACGCCATGCATATTGTTTTTCCGCATCCCGTTCGTAACCGTTGGTGTCTGCATAGCGGACGACATCGAGCCAGTGTCGAGCCCAACGCTCACCAAACTGAGGACGAGCGAGCAAGTCATCTACTTGTCTTTCGTAAGCATCCGGGGAATCATCCGCCACGAAAGTGTCTATGTCCTTCGCGAGAGGCGGCAATCCAATCAGGTCTTGATAGAGCCGGCGGAGGATGATACGTTTTTCGGCCGCTGGAGCTGGAGAAAGACCGTTAGCGGCAAGTTTCTGGGTGATGAAAGCGTCGATTGGATTCGCATGCGGGACGGACGATGTTCCTGAATTTTGCGAGTTTTGGATGGGCTGAAAGGACCACCAATCGCGCCCCGCTCGAACTTCGGAAGACCTGTCGAATAGGTCGAGCACACGACCTTGCGGCCAAACAGCGCCTGAGTTCACCCATTCACGTAGCGACTGGATTTCCGATTCGTGCAGTTTTTGGGACTTGCCGTTCTTTGGGGGAGGCATTTCGCCAGATTCGATCCTAGCGATGAACAAACTGCCATCTGAGTTTCCTGGTAAAACTGCTTTCCCGCTCGCACCACCTAAGATAAACGGTTCTGCCTGAGTAAGGTTCAATTCGCCATTCGGTTCACTCGAATTGTGGCATTCAATACAACGTTTTGAGAAGATATCCGCTATTGTCGAATCAAAGTCAGCCTTCGAAACACCAACCAGACTAGAAAACGAACACACAGCGAACATCGCGACGAGACAGTTGTTTCGGATGATTCGGAATAACATTCGATGGCCCCAATTCCTGTGATGGATAATCAGCTAGCGTAAACTAGTTCGAAGGAACAAACAACCGCCACTCGACCGGCAAGTTACGGCAACCGAAGAAAATCATCGTTCAAATCAACCACTCGCTAAGCACATCGGTATGAGTCTTCGAGTAAAACAAACTGATAGCCGAAGAGCGATAGCCCCGGTTCTCGACGAATGTCGAGCAATGAGAAAACCGGGGCTATCGCCCAACGGCTAATTGGTATGAAAAACATGTGAGGATGTGCTTAACGAGCGAATGCGGAACGTGGATTTGAGCACATGATCACGAGGGGTGTTCCGTTGATTGGATGTTTTATCACTTCCACGGCGATCCCAAATGCGAGCTCAATCAATTCGGGTCGCAAAACGTCAACTGTCGGTCCGTCTGCGATCAATCGACCTTGATGTAGAACGGCAATGCGATCTGCAAACGAGGCTGCCATGTTCAAGTCATGAAGGGTAACGACGGTCACTAGGTTTTTTTGCTTGGTCATTCGGCGGACATGATCGAGCACCTCGATCTGATACTTCAAATCGAGTCCTGCGATGGGTTCATCCAGCAGCAACACCGACGCATCTTGAGCCAGAGAGCGGGCCAAAATCATTCTTCGCCATTCTCCACCGGACAACTCATCGATCTTCCGCTCGCGAAGTGCGTCCAAGCCGGCGGCCTGGATCGCTTCGTCAACCCTTTGGTGATCGACAAGCGACATCGGCAACCACCAACCGCAATGCGGCATTCTTCCAAGCGAGACAACGTCAATGACTCGCAGGGACGAATCGCGATTTTCAAATTGAGGCATCAACGCAATCCTCTGCGACAACGTGCGCCGCGACCATTCCACGATGTTGTTTTCGTCAAACGAAACCGTTCCGGAGCCCGGCTTCAAGTGTCGGGACAGCAACTGCAACAGCGTCGTTTTGCCCGCTCCGTTGGCCCCAACAAGCGCCACGACTTCACCGGAAACCAATTCGATTTCTATCCCATCGATAATCAAGCGAGAATCAAAGCCAAACTTCAGGGCCCTTGCTTGTAAGCTCGTCATGCTCCAACTCCGATTCGTCCGGATTCCCGTTGTGGGCGAAACAGCAAGAGTCCAAGGAAAAAAGGACTACCTATCAGGGCGGTCACGATCCCGATAGGTAATTCAGCCGGAGCGATGATCGTTCTAGCAACAGAGTCCGCCAAAATCAAAAGAATCGCGCCAAGGCACCAGCTCATGGGGACCAACGAAGCATGTTTTGGCCCCACAATCCATCTAGCAATGTGTGGAGCGATCAAGCCAACAAAACCAATGATGCCCGCTGCCGCGACGGCTGCTGCGGTGGCGATACTCGCACCCATCACCAGCAAAATTCGAAATTGAGTTAAGTCCAAACCGAGTGATTTTGATGCAACATCTCCCAGTAGGTACGCATCGAGTGGGCGGGATAAGCTCCAAAGGATGAAACCCCCAACCAACGAGAGAACCGAAGTTGTCAACACCGTCGACCAATTGTTCCCGGCCAGAGAACCAGTCAACCACGCGACGATAACAACCACTTTGTCGTCGTGCCAGTACATCAGCAGCGAAACAATCGCATTAACCATGCTGCTGATGGCGATGCCTGCAAGCAACAAGGACGTGGGGCCTGGTCGCTGTGACAGGGATCCGATCGACAAGACGATGACGATCAGCAAAACAGATCCAGCCAGAGCCGCGAAGCCAGACGAACGAAGCCCTACGACCGAGATCTGCAAGCCCATGACTATCGAGATAGTGACGCCCAGGGCTGCACCGCTCGATGCTCCGATGATAAACGGATCGGCCAATGGGTTGCGAAACAGGCTTTGGAATCCGACTCCTGCCACCCCCAAGGCACCGCCGACCAACAAACCGCTAATCATTCGAGGTAACCGCAACTCAACCAGGATGGTCCGCTCCGTCGACTTCAGCGATGACGCGTTGCCCCAGATCCACGCGTCGGCGACATCGGTCAGCGAGATGTCCACCGCACCGACGAAAAGACTTGCAAACGAACACACGATCAAAAATGCAAACGCTACCGCCAGGATTCCAACAGGCCGTTTCAAGGTGAAGACACCCCCGTGTGATGGCTCATGGGGTAAACCGCATTGAGCATCTGCTCCAATGCGTCCAACATCCTGGGGCCGCATCTTGAGATTTGATCGCCATCAATGAGAAAAACCTGCTTGTTTTCTATGGCAGTCAAGCCGCTCCAACCCGGACGGGATGTCAAACGGTCAAACTCAACCTTTTCTGCATGAGTCGATGGGGCAAGAATCACATCCGGGTTTCGAGCCAGAACCGCTTCCGAGCTCACCCTTGGGTAAGGTACTTCCGCATCTGAGAAAATGTTCCTCATCCGTCCAAGTCGAATAATCTCGTCGATAAATGACTTCGGCCCAGCGGTCATCAACGGATCATCCCAGACTTCATAAAAGACGGATCGCTGGTCCTCGGAAGGGATCGTTTGCACGCGAGCGACCAGAGTCTTAAGTCGAGCGGACATTGCACCGATCAGCACCTCGGCATCACCTTGGTGTCCCGTTACGAGACCCAAAAGCCGAGCATCTTCGAAGAGTTCGTCGAGCGTCTCAGGCCCCAACGCGATCACCGGAATGCCAAGGTGCTCCAGCAGTGCGATCAGCGGCTTATGAGTATCCCACTTGCAAAGAACCAAATCCGGTTCAAGCCCAATGAGGATTTCGCGACTGATCCCTTCCAACGTGCCAACGCCGATGCGTTGAACCGAGAGGGCTTGTGGCGGATAATTGCAATTCGAGGTGGCGCCCACCAAGGCCGACCCGCCATTGATGGCAAAAAGTAATTCGGTCATCGAGGGTAAAAGCGAAATGATTCTCCGGGGTGGCCGCTTAAATGCGATGGAACGCTCTAGTCGGTCAATCACCACAACCTCGGTAGCGAAAGGCATGCTCTCACCCGGGTCGCTCGAAGCACTCGGGTCGCTCGAAGCACTCGGGTCGCTCGAAGCACTCTGGTCGCTCGAAGCGGTCCTATGCGATAATCTTTTCAAGCTCGCCGGCGGTTCCGAAATAGTCGCCGCATCTTGGTGGCAGCCGATCGCCATGCCAATGATCCAACTCAATACGCTGTTGGTCAGGATTTTTGCCCGTTTTTGGTCAGCCAATTTGCTTCTCCTGTGTAGGATGGCGGTGACCGACAAATCAAAACCCAGAGAATGACTCTTAAAAAATCAATCGTCTGCAATGAACGCCCCAATCCAAGAGGGCACTAATCATCTATTTCGTGGTAGGTCTTCTGACTTACTGCCGACCAAAAATCGACGCCTTCTCACTTGCGCTTGCAAGCAATGGCACCTCAAACGTAGAAGGACTTTTGGGTTTTGAGCGTTTGGCTCAAAGGCAGTTCACAGCGGCCGGACCGTCCCGGAGTTTCACCGGAGTTCCCTGTTCATGAGTTGCGAAATCCCGCAAGCTCATCACCACGAACGTTGCCAATATGACGTTCCACGGATCGTCTGTCAATTCCCTGGTGCCGGAGAAAAAGCAGCGAACGACGAATGACTAAGCGGCGTGTCTTTGAGCTGAGAGTTCCGCGTTTGCATTTTCGATCGTGGTTGCATCGATTCGAGTTCGATCCTGGGCGAATGCGACCATGAGCGACAAATCGCACAAGCGATTGATTTTGCGAGGAGATCCGAGTGTAAATTCCTGGATCAAATCAATCGCTTCCTCGTCGAACATATGCGGCTTGTTCCAACCAGATGCTTTCAGTCGATGCTGGATATAAGCGATGGTTTCGGTTTCGCTGAATCGTTCAAGAACACACCGCACGGCGACGCGATCCTCGAGGGCTGAATGCCTAACGAGATGGGCTAACAAAACCGGTGAACCTGAGAGGACCAGAGTCATAGCTGTCTCGGCTTGCGACAATTCGGTTGCAAGGTTTAGCAACAATCGTAGCGGTTCAAGCGATCCAAAACTTTCAAGCAGGTGGGCTTCATCGATCGCAATTAAGGCATGTTGGTTCTCAGCAACATTGTGCCTCAGCACTCGCTCTATTGTTTCAATCGAATGCCCGATTCCGCCGAAGGTGTCCGAGCCTTCCTGAGGAGCCATTTGTCTGGCGATATACCGAAGCAACTGCTCGGGGGGCATTGCCGGATAGACGACACGTATTGTCGGCGCAATGAACTCAGGGCATTGAGCGAGTATAGAATTCAGCAACATGGTCTTGCCAAGACCCGGCTCACCACACACTACCGCTACGGCTCGCCTCGTTTCGATAGCATAATGAAGCTTCAGCGACGCCGCATGATGCGATTCGGAAGGGTAGTACGAGCCAGTGTCCACTCGGTTATCAAACGGACGGCTTGTCAGTCCCCAATATGCTTCGTACATAAAATCGTTCTCAAATGGATGGTTGTGGAAGCTAAATGGGTTTAGACTGAAAGTTCTCAACCAGTCCAATCGACGAAAGCCCCATTTCTTGAAGGATACTTACCGCCGAATCCACTTTCTCTTTAACGCTGAGTTCCGTATCCACGACCACGATGGCCGCATCTACGATTGTTTCTTGAGCTACGCCGACCATGTCGCGCTGCTCAAGGCTTAGGCGATTGGCATCGATGAAGACCATATCAAACGCTGCCGAGATACGCTTGATCAGTTTTGCGATTCGATGCAAGTTGGCATGCACTTGCTGTTGCGAAACAACGCATGTCAAAGGGAAGAGTGTGATGCCGTCGTTAATCGAATGAACGGCAACTTCGTGCAGCGGTACATTTTCAAACAAACAATCCTGCCAACCATGTTCGATGTCGAGCCTTAGCTGGTTGATCAAGCTGGGACAAAAAGTGTCTCCATCAATCAACGCGACGCGCAGCCCAAACTTCGCGGCGCAGCGCGCCATATGCATTGCCACGGTACTGCGACCGACACCACGTTCTCCGCTCGTAATCGCCATTACGTTCAGTCCATCGCGATTGGCGAGACTCAAGTTCCTACCGATTTGCTGAAACGCGTCTGGTTGCGACGCCTCGATTCGTTTGACCACTTCAGGCCATAAGAACGAGTCCACCTCCCAACTCGGTGCGAAAGAGACTGGGAGAGGAAGAGAAGCCGGGAGTTTCGTAGGTTTAGTTTCAAGCGAAGGTTTCGATGAGGTCGACGCTGGTGGTAACTCTGCGGAAACCATCGGTTTGATCGATTCAACGCGATTGGAACTATGCGATGGATCGATTCGGTGATTGACGGGTGTAGCAGTCGGCACAACCAATGGCCGAGGCGTTGAGCCTGTTCGCCCACCCTCAGTCGCCGGTTGCGCAGTCGCCGGTTGCGCAGTCGCCGGTTGAGCCAACGTTGAGTTCTGAACAAACGCTTTGATTGCAGGCGAGGACGCAGGTGCAAGGACGGTACCAATTGCAATCGGTTCGGTTATCTCTGCGAGCGCCCATTCAATTGGCCTCGTACTTGACGTCGGTTGAACGCCTGGGTGCCCGCTTAGTCCATCGACATACATGACTTGATCGTATTGATTCTTCGCGTTCCAATCGTTTGAAATGTTCGAACTCAGAACGTCAACTTTTTCTGTCTGTTGTGGGGGTGTGCTCGTTTGACGTCGGTATTGTGACCCTTCCGTTGTGACGGCAGGAACGCCATTTTGCACAACCGCAGGGACCGACATTGGCTCCATCGCTTTCATGCCTCGCTCCACTCCGTGCGGGGTCCAAATCCCATGCCTGAGATTCGCTTGCGGCAAAATCGACGGTGGCACGGAAACGGGAGGACGGGAAATTGGAGACTGGGAGATTGGAGGTTCAGTGATAGGTGGGGTATTTGATCGGTTATGGGCCAAGTTGGCATTCCCGTGACTTGGGTCAATTCGCAGGCTTTCGCCGGACGGCATTGCTCGCTCAGGCGGGTTTTGAGAATTGACCCTCGGGCGAGGGATTGCTTTCAAAGCTTGTGCGGGTTCATTGCTTTGCTTGGCTGGCAACTGAGACGGCGGTGACGATCTATGCGGCAAGGTCGAGCTTGGCGCACTCTGGTTTGTCGGTGGATTTGGGGACGTTGCGTTTGTTGTGGGCTGCGCAAGTCGATTCTTGAGGTAAGCCCGCAAGTATGCCTGGTTCACTTCGCTCATCTTCAATTCCATTCGTTCAAACTTGTTGCGTTGGACATCAGTTACTTGGAGGATAGCCTACCGAGTTCGCGCCTTGTGCCGGTGCCATCGATTGATACGGGGCATAGGCAGGCTGTTGAGTTGGTTGTTCTTGGAACCGATTCAAACCGTTTAAATTCGGTCGTCGAACGGCTTGGCTCTGGGAATCTGTCGATGCGGCAGGAAACACCGTCGAGTTGATGTTGATCGCGTTTTGTTCATAGGGATACAGCGGTTGATACTCGTTTGGCTTAGGCTGCGCAGGTTGATCTGCTATTGGAGAGGTACTCGTCAACGAAATTTCATTTCCAATAGGGGCGTAGGGCGTCCCTGAGTTGCTGGGAATTCTTGCAACGGAATTGTTAACAACCGCATTGTTGGCAATCGGTTTTGTAGGCACGCTTGCATACGCCGAATATGCCGGATTTTGCTTGGTTCGGTAGGCATCGATTAACTGGCGAGTTGTCATTCTCACTCCTGTATCCACAATGGATTCCGAAACAGTTGACGCGAATGAAGCGGGTTTGTTTTCCGATAACGCAAACGAAGTCGATGGTTCAAGGGAAGATCCGATTGCAACCGTCGAGTGAGCACTCGGGTCGTAAAGGGCTTGAGTTGCTGGCCGTGCGTCGGGACTGGATAATGGGGCGGATGTTTCGTCCAGTCTTGAAATCATGTTCGTTTCAGGCTTCGCCGAAACATTCGTGGAACCCGATGCCGCTAACAGGTGAGGTGCCGAAGGGAATGATGGGGTACTCGATGCTTCGGCTGTCGTGACCAAGTGTTTCGCGTCGTCGGAATCGTTCGATGCAGCGTTCGATGCAGCGATCGAATCACTCGTCAAAGAGGCTTTTGTCGAGCTCGTGTTTTCGAGTGGACTCGAAGCAATAGGCTCGCGTTTCAGATCGCTATTCGAAGAAAGATGAATAGGAGCGATTCCGAAATCAATCGGTTCAATCGGTTCAATCGGTTGAAATCGGATAGCTTGTAAATTGTTGGCTTGTGGATCAACGGCCAATTTGTCTGGCGTGCCTGCTTTGTCGGATTCCTTGGCCAACGAGCTGTCGTTGTGACTTTGCGAGTTGCGTATCACAAGAGCCATCAGCATCAGGACTAAACCAAGGATTGCCGCGGTGTACCATCGATTGCCGGTTCGTGCCGGTGTGGCATCATTCGTCGGAACGATAGCTGGAACGATGGCCTGAGTTATGGCCGAAACGATGGTCGGAACGTTTGCCACGTCCGACGCTTCCGCCTTCGGCAATGCTTGGTTGCTAGGAGTTTTGTTTGCCGTACACGATACGATGGCGGGTTGAACGTTTCTCAACGAAAAGAGTACGGGAACCGAACCGGTACCGCTTGCGCGAGGATATGGATTTTGCTGCTGCTTATTTAACTCGGACATTGGGACGATTCCTTTCGAACCAAGTTGCCTGCAATTGGGCGCAAAAAGAGACTTCGTTGCGACCGTACTTTTCCGTAAAAAATTCGAAACGGACCTGATGTCTTTTGTCGTGTATCGGCTCGACCTTTCGGATTCTTTAACTTTTAACGATCAGAGAAATTTGGCCGACTGGGCAGACATTGCCGACCAGCAG
>JAIPFP010000345.1 GCA_021736575.1 Pirellula sp.
TGTTATTCATCAACACCAAAGCCACGTCCATTGGCGAATCCTCGATGCTTGGCCCAACCAAGACATGCACGTGGTTTGGCAACAGTCCGATCCGTGACAGCAGCCATCCATGCTTGCGGCAACCAGCAATGATTGCTTGGCGATACGCGGTTAGAACGCTTGATCTCACATCATGCCAACCGGACTCCGACTCGATGACAACTTGTAACGCATAACGGAACTCGCCATGGCTACTGCGACGAACATTCGTCAAGTCAACTTGTTCGTCGTGGAATTGAAGCGTATCAAGCAGTTCTTGAACACGATGGTCCGCCATTGGATGTCTTTCGGTCTGCCGAGCGATGTAAGCATCCAAAACATCTGCATTGACAGAACCAACCGAGGTGATTCGATAGTTGCGACGAAACTCGATCGACTCTTTTGAGCGCTCAAGGAATTGCCAGCGACCCTTTATCAATCGAACGATATCCGAGGGATTTGAATCAGGACGCGAGCTCACAAAGAATTGGACGATGTTCGGAGGCTTATGATTAAATTCCAGGATCTTGAGATGGTCCTTGGCGATAGCCTCGCGAAGTTGCTCGATCGAGCATGCGGGAGATGGAAGGGATTCACGTCCGAAAACACTGAGGGACCAATTGAGCTGATACGCTGCTGAGCAATTGTTGGACGTGTATCTTGGTTGGATTTGCATGGTGCGTTAGGTAGATCAACGCAGCTTCCGCCCGGACAAGCCGGACGGAGAGCATAGACTTATTGGTTCATAGTCATTTCATTCTAGCTTTGATAGCTGCCAATTGTTGCCTCCACCGGGACAAGCCCGGATGGAAGGCTGCTTTCCACGTGGGCTTGTCCCCGTGGGAGCCACAATTGACAGCTACCCATT
The DNA here is from genome assembly GCA_021736575.1 of Pirellula sp. GTDB lineage: Bacteria > Planctomycetota > Planctomycetia > Pirellulales > Pirellulaceae > JBKCUI01. The sequence continues at coordinate 887 of JAIPFP010000345.1, forward strand.
GGACACCAAAACTCGAATCGCCTGTGGTCCGTTTCGGCTCTCCGTCCGGCTTGCCCGGGCGGGAGCAACGTGTTTAGCCTGGGTCTTGTTCGGACGAGCAACGCTGCTTCCACCCGGACGAGCCGGACGGTGAGCTAATTCAAAAAGGATAATTATCCTTACATTCAAGCTTATGTAGCTGCCAATTGTTGCCTCCATCGGGACAAGCCCGGATGGAAGGCTGCTTTCCACGTGGGCTTGTCCCCGTGGGAGTCACAATTGAAAGCTACCTATTGGACACCAAAACTCGAATCGCCTGTTTTTCCCTTCGGCTCTCCGTCCGGCTTGCCCGGGCGGGAGTAACGTGAGCCATTCGTGCCAGGCATGCACCGCCTATGGACAAAACCATCCGTTGGGCAGTGCGAAAATGAACTCTTCGAAGCACCGGTCACAACTTCCACTTCACATCTCGATTCGTTTCTGCTCGAAGAACCTAGGCAGCATTCGAAGAGTTTCTCACCCACTCACATTCCAGTTCTTCGCAATCGAACCGTTGGTATTTCTGGGGCCATTGTAAAATGACCGCCATGGTATAGCGCTGTCTGTCACCGCCTTTCGGGCGGCTTCTGACGTTTCGTCAGCATTGACGCCCACAATGGTAAATGGCCGCCCTGCAAATCTATCATGAAGTTCTTTTTCATGAGGTATATCACCCATACATGGCCCGCACCAAGACGCCCAGAGTAAAGCGATTGTCCTCAATCGCTTGTTTTTTCGCGGATATCGGGGCTTTGCGTTATCTCAACAGGCTCCTGAACGATTGAGGACAATCGTTCTACAATGGTTTCGCCGAATCGCCACTCGGTTCGCCAACGAACAATGTGCAATTTTTGTAACGTACTTGCAGCGAGATAAACGATTGAGGACAATCGTTCTACTCAGTTCTCTTCCAAAAATGGAATTCGCCGGTGCGCAGCTTTGATTTGGCTGGATTGTTACCTACATACTTCTGCAAGTACACGAACTGCTCTGCGCTTCGAATGACGTGATCAAAAGGTTCTGCCTGCCAAAAGGCTCCCGATTCACCTATCAGCGGATTGATCATCCTCGCAGTATATCGCATCCAGCTTTGACCTACGATCGACTTTCCGCTGTCGACTCGAAATTGGACAATTGCGTGAACGTGGTTGGGCATCACGACGAAACAATCGAGATCATACACTTCGTCCGCTTGATGCAAGATAGCACTTGCAACGATGTTTGCGAGTTCAGGGCGTTTGAGTACGCACTTACCATGACACTCGTCCAAAGCGCCGTGAAACAACCGATCCGCAATCGCCCTGAACTGTTTGCGATCCGCCGTCGAAAGATTAGCCGAGAGTTGTTCGTGATTGGGTTGTTTAGGTCTGAGAGTGAAAGCGGCAAGTTCTAATGGAAGTTTCCTGAACGACAGCCATTCTTCCAGTTCACGTTGCATTCGCATGACCACTTCGCAGGGGAGTGAGTCTGAGGTACGAAAAGTGATGAACATGGCTGCATCGGCTTGAAACCAATGAGGAAGGTTTCGTTCCGAGAATTCGATTTCCGCGTCGCGATCAAATGCGTTGAACGTTACTTTCTTGGTCACGTCCATTCAAATGGCTCCAAACAGAGTAGAGCGATTGTCCTCAATCGCTTCGGCCAGGCATTGATTGGTAGAATCGCCCCACATCGTTCGGACGCTGACTACGTTAGGCGGACTCGCAGTACCAAACGATTGGGACAATCGTTTTACTCTGGGCGGCCTCTCTTTTCAATCGCGATCGGTACACGCGGCGGACTTGATGCAGACCGACAACACCCTTCCCCGCCCCCGCCGCTCACTTGCTGGCCTCGCTACCGCTCGTTGCCAGCCGTTCGCTTGCTAGCTCGCTTCCTCACCTTACTTTATTGAACTTGGGCACAACGGAAACCGATGCCGTAGTCACGATCGCCCGGACCGCCGTAGCCGCGACAAGCCGACCGCGCGTACTGCGCGTAGCTGAACCAGCTACCACCACGCAGCACCCGTTTGCGGCCCAAATTAGGGCCAGTTGGATCAATCTGTACTTCAATTGGATAAGAACCGAACCAGTCGTCACACCACTCCCAAACATTGCCCAGCATATCGTACAGGCCCCAGCGATTGGGTTGCTTCATTTTGACTTGCCTCGTTCCGGCCTTGGTGTGTTGATGTTGTTTCTTCGGCCATTCCGTCGAATCGGCAGACTGCTTCAAATCATAGTCAACACCACTGTTCCCTCCGTACCAGGCGATGGCGTCCAAGGCGGGCGCATTGCATTCTCCCAAGATCTCGATCGGGCCAGCGTAAGTCGCTTCGGTGGAGGATGCGCGGCAGGCATACTCCCACATGGCTTCGCTGGGCAATTGCAACTCGAGTCCTTCTACCTCAGAGTTGACTTTGAGCATAAACGCTTGGGCATCGTCCCAACTCACTTGTTCCACCGGACGCTCTGGGTCGACGAATCGACTAGGATTGGATCCCATGACCGTTTGCCATAGTGCTTGGGTGCAGGGCGTATCGAACATCCAAAAGGAGCGAGTGAGGGCAACGTTGTGTTGCGGACCTTCGTCATCGCGCTGGCCGGGTTCGTCTTTGGGAGAACCCATCAGAAAGCTGCCCGCCGGAATCCACCGCATGCGTTGTGTGATCCACGAGTCATTTTCGCCCGGCAAGCTGAACTCGGCAAAAATCCCAAAACGATCCTGTCCCCAACCCGACGCCCAGCTTGGAGCGCAGCCGTTTACCAACGGATGCTGAATACGGGCTGTGGATGATTGGAGGGTGCTTTGCCAGGCCAGTAGGTGCCAGCCAGTAGGTGCCAGGCATGCACCGCCTATGGACAAAACCATCCGTTGGGCCGTGCGAAAATGAACTCTTCGACGCACCGGTCACAACTTCCACTTCACATCTCGATTCGCTTCGGCTCGAAGAACCTAGGCAGTATGCGAAGAGTGTCTCAAGATCAATTCCAAATCGACGGCAATCCTAAATGGGTGGCCCCAAGCGGCAGTCCAACTCTGGTTGATCAGTAGTTGTCTCGGACAGGGTTCGATTCGTTAGAAGCGTTGTTGACTCTACATCCCAGTTCTTACACAATATAACCAAAAAACTGGTCGCCAACATCAATCAACGGAACACCCGAATGTCTACAACTCCCACTCAATGGTATGTTCGCACTAAGAATGGTGCCTCGGGCCCTTACTCGACCCAGCAAATCAAGGAGTTCGCCAACAACGGGAAACTTCCACGCAATGCCAGCATCGCTAAAACACAAGAGGGCCCATGGACGGTGGCCGACAAGGTAAAGGGTTTATTCCCTGAGTCAGTCGCACCGATAGTTGCGGCGGTCGAGAAAGACGACGAAATTCGCGCCAGCGACTTCGTACCTGATGTAGTAAGGAACTCCGCAAACGCACTCACTTCTGCAGTTTCCGGACTTTCAAGGACTCTCGTTTCGCAGGTAAAAAACGCTGAAACAGGTATTGCCAATCGAGTAGATTCGGTAACTTCATCCTTCAACAGCCTATGTGCGGACGGGCAGGACCCCACGTACGTCGCCAAGATCGCGAACCGGGTGAAAGAAATATGCACAAAAGCTGAGGAGGTATTGTACATAGCCGTTCAGTCTAAGCCGATCGCAAACTTCTTGCCTGATTCAGTCGTGTTAACCAACCGCCGATTCATTGTATTCAGGCCAAAAATGCTGGGGAAAATGACTTTTGTGGACTGCCTATGGCGAGACTGCAAGGACATTCACATGGCCGAAAACATGATCGGCGCCACACTGACCTTGACGGGAATGAACGGACACAAAGAATTCTTGGACTATATACCGAAAGCTCAGGCAAGAATGATTTATCGTCACGGCCAAGAGCAGGAGGAGCTCGCCTTCCACACCCGCCGCAACATGCAAATGGAAGAACTCCAGGCGGGCGCCGACAAGACAGTGATCAACCAAGCCATTGGGGTTGGAACGCAGCAACCGCAGACAACAACATCCATCGACCCAGTTGCGAAGCTGACTCAACTCAAGCAGCTCTTCGACTCTGGTATCATCGACCAATCGGAGTTCGATGCAAAGAAATCAGAACTGCTCAGACTGCTTTAGAGATGAACGAACCCGACGCGGTAGAGGAATCCACACGAGCCACCGTGGTCAGTGCGATATTCCTCGTGAACGCCGGCTGCGTGTGGACATCGGGATGCTGACGTGAAAAAAATCGATTTTAAGCCTGATTCGCCAACAAAAAATAGCCAGTAGGTGCCAGGTATGCAACGCCTATGGACAAAACCATCCGTTGGGCCGTGCGAAAATGAACTCTTCGACGCACCGGTCACAACTTCCACTTCACATCTCGATTCGCTTCGGCTCGAAGAACCTAGGCATTATTCGAAGAGTGTCTCAAGATCAATTCCAAATCGACGGCAATCCTAGATGGTTGGCCCCAAGCGGCAGCCTTGTGGGTTTCACATGACTTCTATTTAATGGTTGGAGTCCATCGATTCTGCCTTTCCCATGCGGCAATCCTTGCATTTGCAAGTGAGCCCCCGT
>JAIPFP010000062.1 GCA_021736575.1 Pirellula sp.
TAAGTAATTGTCTTCCGTGCCCGCCTCGAAACTTGGGGCTGGCATTGTCACTGGTTTAGTAACAACACTCATGATTCTATTCCTGTCAGTGAAATGTTTAACTAAGGTATTTGCTCGACTTCAAACTACTTTTTAGGTGGTTCGGCTGTCTGTAGTGATTTGATGAATGCACACAATGCTTCGATCTGATCCTCTTTCAATTGTCCTTTGTAGGAGGGCATTGCGGAAGCGTTTTCATAACCCTTTCGGGCTTTTGCGATCGGATTCAAGATGGATTCGCTTACATAATTCTCATCGAAAGTCGCTTCACCGCCCGCCGCTAGCGGAACTGACTTGCCCCAAGAACCATTGTAGGACGGTCCTGGCCCCTGGGCCCCCTCGGCTCCAGCGTAATGGCAACCTTTACAAGCCTTTCGTTCGTAAAGCCACTTTCCGCGAGCCACGATATCTTCCGGTTCTTTGGCTAGCTCGGTCAGAGTCTTTTCGTAATCCTCTTGATTCAAAACGATCGCCTTGGTGATCATGCCGCTGTGATTGTCACCGCAATATTCCGTACAAAAGAGGTCAAATGTGCCTTCGATGGTCGGTTGAAACCACATGTAATTGTAGCGTCCCGGCACAACGTCCCGCTTTGCACGAAACGCCGGAATAAAGAAGCTGTGTAGAACATCATCGGAACGCATGATCATTTTTGCATCGCGTCCCACTTGCAAATACAGTTTGTCGCTCTCGGCCCCGTTTTTGTACTTAAAACCCCAAACCCATTTCTTTGCCGTAACCTTAACGTCTTCCGTATCGACAGGCAGCCGCATCATATCGAGATAGCCAACCATTCCTTCCCAGAAGATCCAAACAACAATGAATGTGGGTACAACGCTCCAGGTCACTTCGAGTACGGTGTTGTGAAGCGCTTCCGTGGATCCCCTGTAGCCTGGCCGCTGACGGTACTTAACCATGAAGTAAACCATGGCAACCACGATGGGAATGAAAAAAAGGATACTTATCCACAAGATCGCGTCGTAAAGAAAGTCGATCTTTGGAGCAAACGTAGACGCTTGCTTTGGAAACCAAAATGTCTCGTTAACGTCTGCCAGAAATGTTGGTGTCATGGAATTTAGTTGAATCGAAGGGTTCATTATGATTGGAATTCGTCTTGTTCTGTCCTAAGTGTTTGGCACATGGCCTACTGCGGTTGCCGCTCGCCGTCGAGAAAGCCAAAATGGGAGCGAGGCAGCAACACCTATTGTCAAAAACAAACCAGCCGCGATCGACAGGATCGTCTTCGCGTTGGCAGAATATCGGTTTTCATTTGCATCGTAGTGGTAACACCAAAGCACAAAGGCATCCAAGCTGCTCCCAATCTTTCCCTGTCCTGCTTCCACCAGAGCCATTTTAAGGGTTTCCCCGGTGAAGCCAACTTCGTAGAGGTATCTGGTAACATGCCCTTTCGGCGATATCAAGATCGCGGCGGCAGCATGGTTATACCGATTGTGCTTCGCATCGTACGTGTAGTTAAAACCGACTGCTTTGGATACCTTTTGAATGTCTGCTTCGTTCCCGACCAAGAAACTCCAACCCTTCGGATTGTGGTGGTTCGCGAGATCGTCGGAGTACTTCTTTTTGGTCGCAGCGGCACGATCCTGTTGTTCGCGAGGATTGATGCTCAAAGAAACCATCTTGAAATCTTTACCCAAATCAAGCGACCCAATATCGTTGATACCTTTGGTCAATCCGTTTAATTGAGCGACACATAATCCCGGGCAATCGCTGTAATTCAAGGTCAACAGCAAGGGAAGTCCATCTTTCAACAGTTCGCCAAAGCTTGTTTGACCGCCACGGTCATCCATGAACTTCGTATCCAAGGGAATCTCCGCGTCAAGCATCTCGTCGATCGATACCCCGTCGAGTCGCTCCGGAACAGAATCCTCGCTCGCGAAGGCAAACGAAACCGCTGACAGGCAGACCAAGGCGGCCAAAAGGATGTCAACTAATCTCGTGAATGCAGGTGTCATTTAAGTCGGTATGGGCTTGAACTCATCGCTGAATTCGGTCGGTTTCGATCTAGGATTGTCTATTTTCCTGACGCGGGATCTGGAATCGTCATCTCTCGGATGACCAACTTTTGAGCATCTTCAATGGGAATCCGTATCACTTTCTTCATGGGTTGCGGCTCACCCTTCTTAGGTGGCTCCGCAGCTTCATCGATTACCGAAGCTCTTTTAAAACCGTTGAGTGCACTCAACTGTTCACTCTTTGCGACCAGCGCGTGATCAGATTTATTGCTATCCTTCACTGAATCCACAGAATTCACCATGTTGTAGCAAAGTGCCTGCGTACCTTGCAAAATGATGACCAAGACCACAATGCTCAGCACGGCCGCGTAAGCAATCATTTTGGTGTTTAAATCGTCGTATCGTGCCATGATTTTCTCAAGTAAACAATGTCGAAAGTCGCGACTGGGATGAACAATTAAAGGATTGGATTCGCATACTTCATGGCTTCAGGCAATCGCGGATCTCGCATTGCAACCAAAGGTACACCCGAAGCACGCAGTATGAACAAAGCTGCGAAAATACAAAGCATCCCAACTCCGCCAAAAAGATGACCTACCAGCGGAAAGAAGGTAGCTGGGCCAGCGTTCGGCATAATCAGAAACGTCATGTCTAGCCAGTGTGCCACCAAAATCCAGATCGACCAGAACAAAAGTCCAACTCGGTGCCTTCGAACGTGGCGGCTAATGAGGCCCAAAAAGGGAATGGCAAAGTGAAATGCGATAAGTCCATAAGACAGGTACTGCCAATTATCCCTCAAACGAACTTCATACCAAAACGTTTCTTCGGGAATGTTGGCGTACCAAATCAGAACTAACTGCGAAAATGCAATATACGACCAAAACATCACAAAGCCGAACATGAACTTGCCCATGTCGTGGAAGTGTTCAATCGTGATCCATTTCTGCATTTTGCCCGCATTCTGCAAGGAGATGCTAATAATCACCATCATTGCGAAGAAAGCCATCATACTTCCCGCAAACAGATAGACACCAAAAATGGTGCTGTACCAATCCGCGTCGATACTCATCACCCAATCGAAAGCAGCGAACGAAAGAGACAACGCGAACAGCATGATCATCGGACCGGCCCACTTTTGACGCACCAATGACAAATCGGTGTCACCCGACTCATCCTGAGCTCGACTGATTCGGAAAAACCAGGTTGCGATCATCGACCAAATCGCAAAATAAATTACCGAGCGAATCGCGAAGAATTCTTTGAACAAAAAGACCTTCGTCTTGGCAGCGATGACGCTATTCGGTGCTTCTTTTGCATTCCACTCGTACAGCTCAGAGCTGTTTACAAACAACAATGCTAGAACGGGAATAAACAATACAGACAGATAAGGGATCATCATCATCATGATTTCAGCCAAGCGACGGATGGAGGAACTCCAGCCAGCTCGGGTCAAAAACTGAATCAAGATGAAGAACAATGCACCAATCGAAAAGGTCAAAATGTAGATGAAATTGGCCAAGTACGAGTGCGTCAAATACCTAAACGCTTGTGTCTTGTCCCCCGCTACCGAAGGTGCAAGGAAAAGAAAACAAAACGCGCCAACAATTAGGCACGAAACACCCGCGAAAGCCAAGACTGGCGTCATCGCTTTCCAGGATGCTGGTAATTCAATCGAGGCTTTTTCGTAGTTCAGGTTCATTTCGCTTTTTGCAGCCGCTAGTTACCGATGGTTTTGTTTCAATTCGATTTATTCCGATTCCAACGCACCGACCTACTTTGTCGATTCTACGTTGGGTTCGTTTTCTAGTGCCGATCTCGAATCGACTGGAACATCTTCAATATTTGCATTCCGGGACCGTTGAAGTGCTTTCACATAAAGGACAATTGCCCAACGTTCCTTGGGATTCAAGGACGATGCATACGAGGCCATCTTTCCTTGACCTTTGGTAATCGTATGGAAAATCTGACCTACCGGTTGAGTTCGAACGCGTTCGATGTGCATCGAGGTGGGAGGCAACCAATAACCTTGCGCCAAAGAATCGGCTCGTTTGTGAACCAACCCATCTCCAAATCCTCCGTAACCGTGACAAGCTGCGCAGTACGTTTCAAACTTGACTTTGCCCAGTTTCATGTTGGCTTCGATGTTGCTTGCTTCCACGATACTCTCAGGTAACTTGTCAACCCACGGCAGTTTCAAAGCCGGGGCTGGTGCTGTTGCTCCCTGAGGAGGGGGCGACTGAGCAGGCGTAGCTTGTACAGCAGCGCTCGCTGGGGCTTGCGAGGCTGAATCTTGGCTTGCATTTGTCGAGACATACTTCACAACGGTTGATGCATCGTCCGCCGAAAGTTTCGATGGATCATAGCCCAGGTAATATGGATCTTGCTCAGTCAACTGTCCTCGACTGACCGTCCCCTTGACTTGGGGTCTCATCGATCGACCGTCCGCGAAAACAGTCGTGGTTTGTTGAGCTTTCTTTTTCGGCTGGAAGTCCATATCGAAGAAGACGTGCCACCTAGGCTGCGTGCTGAAACTAGCTCGCATATTCAAGACAATCATGGCTGGAATCAAGCCAGTCAGAACTAGCAGCAAAGCGCCTAGCACGATTGGACGAGGCAGCGTACTTGGCGTGTTGTCGTCCAGTACTTCGTCCAGTGAATCTGGATGGGTGCCCGACAAGAGTTCCTTGACAGACTCGCGATTGTAGTACTTGTCCGCCGCATTAACGTACAAGAAAAATCTATCATCGGTGACTCGATCGAACCTGGGATTCGTGAATACGGGATTACTGAACCGGGGCAGTTGATTCAGGAAAATCATTCCAAAAAACGCGGTGAACGCAGAGAACAAAATCGTCAATTCAAAGGCGACCGGAATCGACGCGGGAGTGATACCGAATGGCTTTGCCGAAATAAGATACTTGTAATCGACACCGTTGGTCCACCATTGCATTAGCAAAGCCGTTATCAAGCCCGTAAAGCCAGCACAAAGCACAATGAATGGCAAAATGGTAGGCTTGATTCCCAGTGCTTCATCGATACCGTGTACAGGGAATGGTGTGAACGCGTCTGTCTGCGTGTAGCCTGAGTCTCGCACTTTGCGAGCGGCAACGAGCAAGTTCTGTTCGTCCGCATACTCAGCCATCCAGCCAAAAGCCTTAGGCATCTTTGTTTCGTTCGACTTGCGTGGCTTGTGCTCACTCATGGTTTGGTTTGGTTGGCGAATACGTTACGTGGTTTTTCAATGTGTCTCATCGAGCCATCGTCGTCGAGTGGCCCGCATTTTTTATGTCGTTAGTGCGATTGCCCGTGCGAATCGTCATGAGCGTGCGCTGCGTGGTTTTCTATGGACAAAATTCCTTTGACTTCCGACATCGCAATGATGGGCAGGAAGCGGCAGAACAGCAAATACAAGCTCATGAAAATACCGAAGCTGCCGAACAACATCAGTCCGTCATACATTGTCGGTCTAAAATATCCCCATGAACTTGGCAAGAAATCTCGACTCAAGGAAGTAACCGTGATCACGAATCGCTCGAACCACATTCCAATGTTCACAAAAACGCAGATGACAACCATCCAGAATAGGGACGTTCGCAGCTTCTTGAACCAAAACAACTGCGGCGAGATTACGTTGCAGGATACCATTGTCCAATATGCCCACCAATACGGGCCAAACTGGCGGTTGAGAAACGTAAACCCTTCGTACTGGTTCATACTGTACCAAGCGATGTACGCTTCGGTCGCGTAAGCAAGACCGACCAGCGTGCCCGTCGCAAGAATAATCTTATTCATGTTTTCCAAGTGACGAAGGGTGATCAAATTCTCAAGCTTGTAAATCGCACGCGACGGTACAAGCAAGGTTACCACCATCGCAAAACCGCTAAAGATCGCACCTGCAACGAAGTACGGCGGAAAAATAGTTGTGTGCCATCCGGCAACTTGAGATACCGCGAAGTCAAAACTAACCACAGTGTGAACCGACAAAACCAACGGTGCTGCCAACGCTGCCAGCAACGTGTATGCCTTTTCATAAACCAGCCAATGCCTCGACGAACCCGTCCACCCCAGGCACAGCAACCCATACACCATCCGGCGAAGAGGCGATTTGCTTCGATCGCGATACGTTGCAATGTCCGGTATCATCCCCATGTACCAGAAAACCAACGAGGTCGATGCGTAGGTCCCGACTGCGAAAACGTCCCATAGAAGTGGGCTGCGAAATTGTGGCCACATCCATAGGTTTAAACTTGGGTAAGGCAGCAGCCAAAACGCAAGCCAAGCTCGACCAACGTGGATCCCTGGATAAATCCCAGCGCAAACAACGGCAAAGATTGTCATTGCTTCGGAAGCACGGTTGATACTTGTTCGCCAGTTCTGACGAAACAAAAACAAGATAGCGGAAATAAGCGTTCCTGCGTGAGCGATACCGACCCAGAACACAAAGTTCACGATCGGCCAAGCCCAAAAGACCGGGTTCATATTTCCCCAGATCCCAACGCCGTTCAAAATCAAGTACCCAATCAACGATAAGAACATTACCGCAGTCAGCGACGAAAAACCAAACAGCACATACCAAAGTAATGGCTGAGGATCTTCGGCAACGCGGCAAACCATGTCCGTTATGGAGCTATACGTCTGATTACCTGTAACCAGTTGCGCTCTACGGCCGGGAACATCGGCTGTGTTGTCGATTTCTCGAGGGTTATAGTTACTAGCTACCGTGGCCATGTTCACCCGATTCATGAGAATGTTCTTCCCCGTGGCCGGGGCGCTTAGGATTTATTTGTGTGGCGGTAAGCAATCGCTTTGGAACGTTGCGAATGCGGGACAGATAGAGCGTACGCGGTTTGATGTTGAGCTCTTCGAGAACTGCGTAGGCACGGGAGTCATTCTGCGATTGAAAGACTCGACTCGACTTATCGTTCAAGTCACCAAAAATAATTGCCTGACTTGGGCAGGCATCCTGGCAAGCCGTGCGAACGTCGCCATCATGAAGTCGTCCATCACCTTTCGTTCTCGATTGGATTTTGCCGTTCTGAACTCGTTGAATACAGTAAGTACACTTTTCCATCACTCCGCGACCACGAACTGTGACCTCCGGATTCAACACAAGAGACTGAAGTTTCTGAGAGGCTTTTTCTCGATTGTCTTGCCAACCGTAGAAGTAACCGTACTCGGTGTTGTAGTTAAAATAATTGAACCGCCGCACTTTGTACGGACAGTTGTTGCCGCAATACCGCGTTCCGATGCAACGATTGTAGGCCATGGCATTGATGCCTTCTTCGGTATGCACCGTCGCTGCAACGGGGCAGACTTCTTCGCAAGGCGCTGTCTCACAGTGAGCGCACGCCATCGGCTGAGTAATGATGGTGGGATCGACTGGATCTCGAAAGGAACCGCCATCCTTGGTCGTCTCAAAATCGCATTGGAAGTAGCGGTCGATTCGCAACCAATGCATCTCGCGGCCACGAATCACTTGTTCCTTGCCAACAATCGGGACGTTGTTTTCCGATTGGCAGGCGATTACACAGGCGTTGCATCCGGTGCACTTGTTCAAGTCGACCGTCATACCCCACTTGTGGTTTTCGTCCAGTCTGGGTTCGGTCCAAAGCGAATTGTTTTCGAAGTGCTTTTCGACGATTCTCCCCGTGAAACTTGCGTCTTTCACGTACTCGTCGAGTGTTCCTTCGCGAACAAGCTGAGGAGCTCGGTTCGCAATCTCACGCATCCCCAATTCATCTTGGATAGCAAAGTGATCCTGAGTGGTTGCCAAAGGAAACGCGACGCTGGTTCCAATCGCTTCGATACCCTTGTAGATCGATGCCTGGTTCCAACGCCGGAACGAAGAAATGTTCGTACCGACAGCGCCAGCTATGACGCCACCTTTCTCTTTCGAACGACCGTACCCGATATTGACGGTAAATGAGCCTTCCGCGTGTCCAGGCACAATGAACACAGGCAGTTTTACTTTCGCATCCGAATCGCCTTGCTTGAGCGATACGAGTTCGCCATGCACCAAACCGAGCTTGCGTGCAGTCCCAATGCTGCAAATCGCAGCGTTATCCCAAGTCAACTTGGTTATGGATTGCGGAAGCTCTTGCAGCCAACCGTTGTTCCCAAGCCGCCCATCGTACACCGTCTCGCTCGCGTGCAAGACAACTTCCAAATTGGCTGGGTCCAGCTCCAGTCGAATTTCGCCAATCGGCAACTCGTTCGGACTTGTTGTCAGGCCACCGCCACTGAGGGACTTTGCTACCGACGTCAGCTCGCCTGAAAACTCCTTGGCTTCGGTTCCCGCCATGAAACCGATGTGAAGGGCTTCCTTCCATTGACGATCACTGAGCGTCCCGCCCAATACTTGCTTTGCGGTTTCCATGACGATTTTCTCACCATCAATTTCAGGCAAATCAGCCATAATCGATAGGAATTCGATGGGTGACTTGCTGCCAACCAGCAATGGCGAAATCAGCGGCTGACCGATGCTATACACGCCATCTGCCGCACGCACGTCGCCCCACGCTTCGAACGGATGTGTTGACGGCACCGTCCAAGCACAATTGTCAGCAGTCTCATCGTCATAGTTCGACAAATAAACAACATCGCCAATGGCCGCAATCGCATCTGCCAAAGCGATATCTCCGGCCACACTAAAAACTGGGTTGGGAGGCAAAATCCAAAGGGACTTAAACTCTTTGTGATTCGCAACAAAATCGTTTAACTTGACAGATTCCAGATCCGCAAGTTCGTTTGGTATGTCGTATAGCTTTAACGTCTTTCCAACGTTACCTAACTTTGCGTTGATTCGAATGGCGGCGAGCTGCGTACTCAGTTCGTGATGCGATCCTACTGCGAGCAATCCAGCGCCCTTGTTGGTGAGCAAATCCGTAGCGATCGAATCGACCACTCGCTGAACCTTGTCTTCGTCGCTCAACGTGTTGTATGGAAATTTTTCCTCGACATCCTCAACCAACTTACCTGAATCGATAGCTTCCTCAATTTTTCGAAGAAGGATCGGAATCTGCGACGATTGAAGAGCCAACCGGAAATCGGCCGATGAACCGGTGATCGAGTACTGAGCTTCAACGCAATACAAACGATTCATCCAAGGCCCGGTTGGCGAACGATGGTTTGTATACTGCCGCGAGTAATGAACCGCATTCGAATCCGAGCCCAGCAAGTCTGCATCAAGCGACACGATTACCTTGGCTGGATCGAGATCGTAAACCATGGAAGCCTTGCCCGCTCCAGCAGCTTCGATTGCCCTCGCAACTTTGCCGCTGAAGATCGACTCATATCGCACCAAGGTTACCTTTGGATACTTCTTTTTAACTTCCGCCAGCACTCGTCGGAACGAAGGACTTCGGCTTGGCTCGAACAGAATGGCTAGCCCAGCCCCTTCGGATGCGGCAAGAGCAGCCCGTTGACTGACAACATATCCCGAAAAGGCGTCCCAGCTAGCCAAAGCATTCTTTCGATCGTCCGGATCCCCTTTTTTATCTATTTTTGTGTAGCGCTCTGGGGCCTGACCTTTCGCCGTGCGGTTCAACACACCTGCAATTCGGTCTTGATCATAAAGCGACAGGATCGAGGCTTGGGTGATTGCGTCGGTTCCAGCAGACCGCAACTTTGCATTGGGCGTGAAGTCTGTGGGCTGACTTTTTGCATACGCAGGGTGATCCGCGTTACCATCCACCTTAACTGGGCGACCTTCGAGATTGGTCACCAAGGCATGTACCGCGCGTCCAGCCCACTCGAAATTGGTTGCAAAGTACTCGGGAACACCCGGTATGCGACCTTCGGGGCGAACAACGAACGCAGCGACTTCTTCGCGGTTGTAGCGGCAACCCGCCAAACCGCCGAGCGCGAGCGAGGCACTCATCATCTGAAGCCATCGCCGACGCGAGACCCCTTCAGGGAATTCCGAGGCAGCTTGCGGAAATTCACGCGTCAAGAAGTGCTCAAACTCAGGGGCTTGTTGCAATTCATCCAAGCTACGAAAGTAGCGTTTTTGGTGATCGGTACCAGATTGGCTCATCGGTGGCAGACCGCACAGTTTGCTTGAGGATTGATATTGTTATCTTTTTTGAGCTTTTTGCCGAGCTCAAGTTGCTTCGCTTTGATTTCAGCATCCGAATCGTCGTCGTCACCCGCGTGCCAAGCCAGATTGGTGATCTGATCGAGCGGGCGAAGATGTGGCTCGGGATTTCTGTGGCAATCAATACACCAAGCCATCGATTGATCTTTGTCCTGATGAACGATGGACATCTGGTCGACTCGACCGTGACAAGTCACGCAGGAAACGCCTCGGTTCACGTGCGCGGAATGGTTGAAATAGACAAAGTCCGGAAGTCGGTGGATTCGCACCCAGTGAACGGACTCGCCTGTCCGCCAGCTCTCATGAACCGGCTTGAGCTTCAAGCTATCCGAGTGAACGGCCGAAAGAGTGGGTGCACCTGCTGAGGTCTTGGGGCTGTGGCAATTGATACAAGTTTGCGTGGCAGGAACGGACGAGTGAGCGGATTTGTCGACTGAATTATGACAGTAACGGCAATCCATCTTGAGTTCGCCGGAATGGAGAGCATGGCTAAATGGCACCGGTTGCTCGGGGCGATAGCCTGTATTGAGCGTGACAGGACTAGTCACACCCAAAAACAGCGCTCCGGCGTACGCACCTCCGGCAGCACCCAATACTCCCAGCAAAGCCAGGAATTTGTTGGTCCAACGTGGGAACAGAAATCGTTGCATGATGGATTAAAAAGTCAATTCTTTTAGGCAATTACGAGCACCGACATGCGGTTCGCATTTGAGTTTCGGCAAAGTTTACTTGCTTACGTACATTGGCGGAAGGTAGTCTGATTCAAGTTACGGTCGGTTGGCGTTGTTGATTCGACTCAATTCTAACCGTATTATTGGCAAATTCACTACGAAAGAGGCATTGGGACAAATAGTCGCAGCCCTAGATCGCATGGCCCGAAGACACCGGCACAAGGCCTAGGCCCCGACAACGTAACTAAGCTCTCCTCACGCTGACTACCGGGTTACCAAACGTACTACCGCCACCCAAGTCCGTTAGCCGTTCGTCGGTGATATCGTTCAGCCCCTTGCCGTCCGGAGAAAGTTTGGGCCACCATTGACCGAGCGCAACCAGCACACCTGGCTTTGCATCGTCGCTGACAATCGCTTTCCGCAAAATGCTCCCGTTTGGGCTTGTGACTTCGACGTGATCTCCATTCTCAATACCCAGCGGTTTTGCATCCAACGGGTTGATGATGACTTGAGGTTCGCCGCCGGCCATTTTGATCACACTTGGAACGTTCCCCATCGAAGTATTGAGAATGAAAGGGCCCGGTGGCGAGATCAATCGCAATGGATACTGCTTGCTGGGCTGAACGTCAAACTGAATCTGTTGCGGTGCAGGTGAGAATCGGATCTTGCGATCCGAAAAGTTGCTACCCTCGGAATAAGGCAGGAATGGCGTAGGTAAGCGAAGCTTGACGCTGCGTTCACGCACAAGCTGTTCGGCTGTGATCCCAGCCAGCAACGGGTTTTCCGAACGCAATAGTTCCTCGACAATCTCAAGGGGTTGCCAATACAAACAAGCGTCCGTGAGTTTCAATCGTTTGGCCAGCTCCGCAAAAAACCAACGATTTGATTTTGCCTCCCCACGGGGCGACACCACCGGCTCGGAATACTGCAAATGGTAGTGACCATACGAAGTGTAAACGTCTGTATGTTCCAGGAACGTAGTCGCCGGCAAGAGGTAGTCCGCGAAATCTGCCGTGTCGGTTTGAAAGTGCTCTAACACAACGGTAAACAAATTCTCGTTCAAGAGTCCTGCTCGGATGCGTGACGAATCGGGCGCTACGGCTGCTGGATTGCTGTTGAATACGAACAGCCCTCGAACGTTGGATGTGGCAGGGTCAAGCTCCGAAGCGAGCAAGTTCATGTTGACATGGCGGACACCTGGCTTGAGCAAGTGGTCGCCGCGAACGCGCGATGTGTTCAATCCAAAGGCACCGCTGGTAGATAGGCAAGCGCCAGCCCCTTGGGTTTTCCATGCACCTATCAAGGCAGGCAAGAGCGTAATCGCCCGAAGAGCATTGCCCCCCCCTTCATTGCGGGTCATGCCGTAGCCTACTTTGATGAACGAAGCACCGCTCAACGCGAAATGCCGCACCATTTTTTGCACGTCTTCTACCGGCAAATCGCAGTAGGATGCCGCGCGCTGGAGCGGCCATTCGCTACATGCCCGCCGATATTCGTCGACTCCGATCGCGTGCGTGGCCAAATAAGGCTCGTCGTGCCAACCATTTTGAAAGATTTCATTGCCTATCGCGAGCGCTAAAGCCGCATCGGTACCAACCTTGATTTGCCAATGCATGTCCGCGAATCGCGAGGTTTCGTTTCGGAAGGGGTCGATATGCAGAACTTGGCAGCCATTCTTTCTCGCCGCCTTGATGGCTGGAGCGAGGTGCGAGTTGCTTCGAAGCGCGTTAATACCCCACAGCACGATGAACTTGGAGTGAACCAAGTCCTCTGGATCGGTCCCAAGTTTATTTGGCCCGTAATTCGCTTCCCATGCCGCGCCACCGGTGGACGCACAAATGGTTTGATCCAGTTCGAGAGCACCGATACTTCGAAAGAACGCGAACGGAGCTTGGCCCTCCATGACACCCATCGTGCCACCATAGGCGTAAGGCAGAATGGACTGCGGTCCATGTTGGGCGAGGATATCGCGAAGCCGCTCCGCAATCTCGTCCAACGCGATCTCCCAGGAGATACGTTCGAATCGCCCTTCACCCTTTGGACCGACCCGTCGCATGGGATGCAATAGACGGTCCTCCTGTTCCTGTCTTTCCGGATAGCGAGCCATCTTGACGCACGCAAACCCCTTGGTAATTGGATGATCCGGATTGCCAGCCAGATGCGTAACTTTGTTACCATCTACCGTAATATTCAACGAACATGCGTCGGGGCAATCCAAAGCACAAACGGTTGGCAAAACGATTAAGCTCATGGGGAATCGTAAATGTTAAGTTTTGGAAATGGTTGCACCAAAAAAGACCCGTACGGGAACTGTACCGCAGACTGCGGCTAGCGTCCAATGGCAACGACACTGCCAGAGTAGCTGCTCCCACTTCAATGCCAAGCGACCGATGAATTTCGCACTTTGGCCGTAAACGCCGCATGCCGATTACGATTAGCCCCCATTGCTTGGAGTTTTATCGCGAGTTCATTCTTTCTCTTGAAAGATTTGGAGTATATTGTCCTCTCGCAGTCGATTCCGGTACAAAAGGACAGGATGCTTCCACCCCACGCGACAACTCCCATGTTTGGCTTGCCCGAAACCATACTCGCTGTGGAGGATGTTTGCCAACGTACTCCGCTATGATGATATCCGATTGTCGGTGAACCGGACCGTTCCACATTTTGCGGCTGTTTGCACCATTTAATCCCGTTTACTTATGACTGCAACCAAGGTCTTTTCCCGTACTACCCTACCGCGTGACATGATCTCTGGAATGGTCGTGTTCTTGGTGGCATTGCCACTGTGTTTAGGGGTCGCGCTGGCATCCAACGCACCGCTGTTTTCTGGACTGTTGGCTGGAATCGTCGGTGGCATCGTCGTTGGGCTCTTGAGCGGTTCACACACTAGCGTGAGCGGCCCGGCTGCGGGTTTGACAGCAATCGTCGCCGCTCAATTGACGATGCTGGGTTCGTTCGAGACGTTCCTGTTGGCCTTGATGTTTGGAGGGCTGGTCCAAATCGTGTTTGGAGTGGCAAGAGCCGGTTTTCTCTCCGCATTTTTTCCCAGCAGTGTTATCAAGGGTTTGCTGGCGGCGATTGGTGTCATCCTGATACTTAAGCAGATTCCGCATGTGTTAGGGCATGATACTGATCCTGAAGGAGAAATGGCATTTCGGCAATGGGATCATGAAAATACGTTGTCGGAGCTTTATGCAATGCTGTCCGACTTGCATTTGGGTGCCGCCTTGATTGGTCTACTGTCGATCGCAACCTTAATTCTGTGGGACAAAATTCCGTCGCTGAAGAAATCCAGCCTACCACCGCAGTTGGTCGTGGTGCTGCTGGGTATCGGACTGTGCCGAGTCTTTCAGAACTTGGGTTGGGGATTACGAATTGAAGAGAGCCACCTAGTCCAAGTCCCCGTTGCGACAAGCTTTACCGAATTCGTCGGGTTTTTGCAGTGGCCTGATTTTTCTCAATGGTCCAACCCCGCAGTCTATACGGCCGGATTGACACTCGCGACTGTCGCATCACTGGAGACTTTGTTGAACTTAGAAGCCGTGGACAAACTCGACCCGAGACAACGCCCGTCGCCATCCAGTCGCGAGTTAGTAGCTCAGGGAATCGGCAACGTGCTGACGGGACTGATTGGCGGTATACCAGTGACTTCCGTGATCGTACGAAGTTCGGTCAATATTAACGCGGGCGGCCAGACAAAGCTCGCCACAATTGTGCATGGTGCGTTGCTGTTGGTGTCGGTGGCATTTCTGCCATCCTGGTTGAATATGATTCCGTTATCGTGTCTGGCTGCGATCCTGCTGGTCACAGGCATAAAATTGGCCAGTCCCGCGCTGGTACGGCAGATGTGGCATGACGGTCGCTACCAATTCCTACCGTTCGTACTGACGGTGCTGTCGATCGTGCTGACCGATCTGCTGACCGGCGTTGGAATTGGCTTAGCCATCAGTTTGGCGTTCATCTTGCACAGCAATTTGCGTCGGCCGATGCGAAGGATTGTGGAGCGCCATTTGGGCGGCGACGTCATGCACGTGGAACTTGCCAATCAAGTCAGTTTTTTGAATCGTGCGGCGTTAGAAAATGTTTTCAATTCGATACCCCGCGGCGGTCATCTTTTGTTGGACGCTCTGAACACGGTCTACATCGACCCAGACATTCTCAGCATGATTCGTGAATTTAAGGAGAAGACGGCCCCGATTCGGGGAGTACATGTGAGCTTGCGCGGCTTTCGGGACCAATACAAACTCCAAGATGAAATTCAGTTTGCGGACTACTCGACCCGTGAATTGCAAGATCAACTCACGCCGGCTCAAGTGCAGAAGATTCTCCAGGAAGGGAACGACCGGTTCCGCTCCGGGCGGAGATTGACGCGGGATTTGGAACGACAACTGAAAGCGACCGCGATAGGACAGCATCCGCTCGCAGTCGTTCTAAGCTGTATCGATTCGCGCACGCCGACCGAGTTGATCTTCGATTTAGGACTGGGTGATGTCTTCAGCATCCGCATCGCAGGCAACATCGTCAGTGACAAAGTGCTCGGAAGCATGGAATATGGCTGTGCTATGGCCGGAGCGAAGCTGATTGTCATCATCGGACACACAAAATGCGGCGCAGTAACGGCGGCCGTCAATCTCGCAGGCTCGAACGCGAACACCGAGCAGGCAACCGGGTGCCAACATCTTGAACCGATC
Organism: Pirellula sp.; assembly: GCA_021736575.1. Taxonomy (GTDB): domain Bacteria; phylum Planctomycetota; class Planctomycetia; order Pirellulales; family Pirellulaceae; genus JBKCUI01. The sequence continues at coordinate 15,470 of JAIPFP010000062.1, forward strand.
ATTCAAGAGATTCAATTGTCGATGGACCCGCAGTCATGGAAACAAACGGAACCATGGCCGGAGCAAGTGAAGGCGGATCTTATCAACGCAGTTGCACGCCAAAGTGTCTTACGTACCGTCAAAAGCGTCTTGCAGCAGAGTCGCACCATCAATCAGTTGGCAGTTCAAGGTCGACTCAAAGTAGTCGGCGCGATGTACGACGTCGACACTGGAAAAATCGAATTCTTCTTGGATGAGGCGGCCGTCGCGTAACGGTCCGCAAGAACGCCACCGAGGCTATCGTTGTTCAGTCCACAGACAGGTACTGCCACGACGGCAACCGTGAAAATGGCAAGTATTTTGCTCAATGCAATTGGATTGGTTGCAAGCACTAGTGCCACTGATTGGAATTATCGTCGCACAGGAGACTACTCGTTCCCAGGCTCTGCCTGGGAACGCATCGACGCGGAGGGTCCTGCCTCCCGAGTTCACAAACTAAGGATGCATTTCGGCGAGGCGGAGCCGCGGTGCCTCGCCTGCATTGAGTTACCAGGCAGAGCTGCAGAGCTGCAGAGCCTGGTAACTAGATTGCACATTGCAACAAAATTTGCAATCCGTGCCACTAGGTCGTCTCCATGTTAGGATACTCCGTGTGCTGATTCTAAGCCCATCCTCCCGGTGCGGTCAACCGAAACCTTTTTGGGCGAATATGTAACTACATTCGATTTGACTATGCCATCCAACAACAAACCAAACTACCTTGACGTATTCTTGACGTTTGCGCGAAACAGCCTTATCCGCGACATGACCTTTCGAAGCAATTTCTGGTTGGACTGTGTGTCGAGCTTGGCGTGGTTGCTGATGAACCTTGGGTTCTACTTGATCGTGTTTTTTCATGTTCGTACCATCGGCGTTTCGACGGGTTGGGGCAAAGACGAGTTCTATGTTTTTCTCGCAACCACGTGGCTCATCAATTCGATTGTACAAGCGTTTATGATGCCCAATGCCCAGGAGTTTAGTGAACTCATTCGAACCGGAGGACTCGACTTTGCGTTGCTAAAACCGATTGATACTCAGTTTTTAATTTCGTTTCGTAGGGTCGAATGGTCATCCCTAAGTAATTTTTTCTTGGGCTTACTGATTTTGGGTTACGCGATACTCAAGCTGAGTCAACGCGTGGATCCTGTTTGGTCGATCGGCCCTGTTGTCCTGCTGCTCTACATTGCTTTTGTGGTCTGCGGTGTGATTTTGCTTTATAGCTTGATGATTTGCCTGGCCGCAACCAGTATCTGGCTTGGCCGCAATCAGAGTCTGTATGACTTTTGGTTCTATATTACGAATTTCTCTCGATATCCAATGGAGATTTACCAGTCGGGATGGGGGATACCACTTTGGTATGCGTTTACTTTCATCGTGCCTGTTTTAGTGGTTGTCAACGTGCCTGCAAGATTGCTAGCTCAACCGCTTGCGCCACGCCAAGCTTGGGAGTGGTGGCTAGTCCTGTTCGGGTTCTTTGCAACCGTTGCCTCTTTGCTTATCAGTCGATGGATATTTCAACGGGCGTTGAAAAGTTACTCGAGCGCGAGCAGTTAGAGCCCCAAGCATATGGACTTTCGCGGATTGCCGGGTATCTTTTGACCTGTTTGAATGGGCCTCGCTCCACAGGCCAAAAAACACACAACGACTGACAAAGCACTATGCCAAAACTTTTCGTAAACGAGATTCAGCCACAAATGCAAGTGGACGAAACGTTTCGAATTGCGGACCGCCAACTGCGAGCCAACCGCCAAGGCAACTTATACCTGCTGATGCAACTGCAAGATCGCACGGGTGTCATTTCGGGCATGCGATGGAATGCCGACGAGAAACTTGCCGAACGTTTTAACAAAGGAACGTACGTTCGCGTGCAAGGTGCATCTCAATTGCACAATGGCGTGTTGCAATTGATAGTCAATCAAATCGTACTGGTAGAAGAGACCACTGTCGATCCTGCGGACTTCGACGCAGGCAATCGCGTCGACGCAGACATGCTTTGGATTCGATTGGGTGAACTGATTGAGTCGATGACGAACGAAACGGCGCGACAGGTTGCAAAATGCTTTTATCAAGATCCCAAGATCGAGCAACTCATTCGCATCGCTCCGGCGGGAATCAAAGCCCATCACGCTTATCCCGGCGGACTGCTCGAACACGTGGTCTCGTTGATGGAGTTATCCGATCAGACGTCCACTCACTACACTGTTCTCAATCGCGATGAACTCATGTTGGGCGCGATGTTGCACGATATCGGCAAGCTTGAGGAATTGCTGTTTGAGGGTGAGTTGTCCTACAGTGATCCAGGCCAGTTGCTTGGACATTTGGTTCAAGGAATTCAAATGCTCGATCGAAAAGTTGCAGAGATTCAAGCGACAGGCTCAACTCTTGACCCAGCTTTCATTCTTAGAGTGCAACATATCATCGTCAGCCATCACGGGTGTTTGGAGCACGGTAGCCCCAAAATCCCAATGACTTTGGAGGCCTTAGCTTTCCATTATCTAGACGAGATGGATGCGAAATTGAACGCAGCTAAGGCGTTGATTGATAACGATCGAACTCGAGATGCCTGGACTACCTTTAACCCAACCCTCGGACGAAAAATTCTTAAACCAACGTAGGATTTACAATGGCGAGAAATGAACATAAACGGCAGCAGAAGTTGGTCAAAAAGCAACGCCGAACCAACGACCTAAAAAAACAACGCAACATCAAACTCAACGTTTCGAATCGCGAACTTATTTTGGCTGCAGCCCGAGCTCCTTGGGTCGGCTGCTACCTTTCCGGAGAAGCTGGAATGCACAGCGTGTTTGCGATCCGGCAGACACGCAACGGACCGGTAGCCAGCGTTTTCTTGGTTGATTGTTATTGCTTGGGTATCAAGGATTCGTTCTTTATCCGAAGTTTCGACTTGGAAGCCTTCCGCGACCGAAAAGGGGATCGGGAAACAGAGAAAGTGACTCCGGAGCATGCACTCAAATTGATCCAAGATGCGATTGCGTACGCTCGCGATATCGGCTTCGAACCATCCGCCGAAACCGATGTCTGCAAGCTGATTTTTGGTAATACCAACGCAGCCGAATGCACGACGGAGTTTGTGTTTGGTAAAGACGGCAAGCCTCTCTACATGTCGGGCCCCCATGATTCGAGAGAGAAACAATTACGAATCATGCAAACCCTCACTCAACTTGGCGCTGGAAACTTCCATTTCGTCTTAGGAATAGATTCGTTGAATGAGTCAGACGATCATCTCGATTATGAGGATGACGAACTGGATGAGGATGATTACGATGTTGAGAATCCATCCGAATTCATGCGCGAGGCCGAATCCGCAAATCTGGAGCAATCCGAAACGGTAGACGCCATCGACGTTCGACCCGCCAATTAAGACCATCCAATCAAAACCGAACAATTGAGGATGATTCACATCATGCTAAGAAAAAAATTTCTAACGACGCTTGGCCTTCTTGGGCTTGGAGCATTGCTTGGGTTGACGGCCATCGCAATTGAAATCAACTCCAACGCTTCGGATGGGGCCAATGCGGTAAAGGCAGATGAGGGATGCGGTTCTGCGTGCTGCGCATTGCCGTCAAACAAACAGTTGCTCACTACGCCTTAAAGTCTTTCTCGGCAAGAGTGACCTACGGTAGGACGCACCAACACACTACGTCGAAACAAATCTGAATGAACAAGTCAAAAAGCTCAAAAGCAGTGGACAAGCAACAAGGCAAGCAAACGCCCGCCGCCAGTAAATCCAATTTGCTCGTCAACGTTTTACTTGTATTGGGGGCAAGCGTTGTCGTTTGGGGGCTCACCAAATTGGCTATGTACCAGCCAACCAAACCTACCCGTTCTTCGACCGAAACGGCAGGTGATACTTCGACGGAAAACGCAAACGCATCGTCACCAGACGCCGCTCGCAAAACTGGATTTCAACCCACCGTCGCGAACCCCTTGCCCAGCAACGTAGCAGATGCTCCGCAGGGAATGGTCTGGATTCCTGGAGGCGAGTTTTCGATGGGCTCGGAAGACCCAACATCGAAACCGAATGGTGGAAACGATCCAATGCTCGATACTCGGCCCATTCATCGCGTTTACGTTGATGGTTTCTGGATGGACAAGACCGAAGTTACCAACGCGCAGTTTGCTGAATTTGTGAAAGCGACCAACTACGTTACTGTCGCAGAGAAGACACCCAGGGCCGAAGATTTTCCCGGCGCACCCATCGAAAACCTTGTCGCAGGCTCAACCGTTTTCACACCGCCGGACCGACCGATTCCACTTGACTCTCATTATCGGTGGTGGAGCTACGTCAAAGGAGCATGCTGGCGCCATCCAACTGGACCGGATAGCGACATTGACGGGAAAGAGCAATTCCCTGTGTGTCAAATCGCATACGAAGACGCAGAAGCATACGCGAAATGGGCCGGAAAAAGATTGCCAACAGAGGCAGAGTGGGAGTTTGCAGCCCGAGGCGGCGAAACGGGCAAACTCTATTCATGGGGTAACGAATTTCGACCCAGCGGCAAATGGATGGCCAACATTTTTCAAGGGAGATTTCCCGTCCAAGACAAGGCGGAAGACGGTTTCGCTGGCATCGCCCCAATCGCTCAATATCCTCCCAACGGATACGGGCTTTTTGACATGGGTGGCAATCTATGGGAATGGTGTTCAGACTGGTACCGAGCCGACTACTACAACGAGCAAGCGCGTTCAAAAGAGGTGCCACACAATCCCCAAGGGCCGCCCAGTTCCTATGATCCAGCAGAGCCAGATCAACCCAAACGCGTTCATCGCGGCGGTTCTTTTCTTTGCAACGATCAGTATTGCACCCGTTACATGATAGGCACACGCGGCAAAGGCGAGGTAAGCACCAGCAGCAATCATTGTGGCTTTCGCTGCATCAAGTGACTGCATTGAATGCCGCTAGAGTTTATCCCAGGGGATCGTTGCCTTCATCGTTAGGGCTTACGACGGAGAGTCGAGGTTGAGATCATCGCTTTCGTCGCTGGCTGATTCATCCGGAACCGCGATAATTGGCACGTCCTTTTCTCGCCAAAGTGGCTTGCGTTGGCGAGCGCGAGGATGATGCGATGCTTGCATTTCGGGGATCGCTTTTTCATCGAACGACTTAATCAGCGGGCGAGACGCAGCTTGCACGATTGTGGCTTCAAGCTTTTCTTCGTCCAATCGAAGGATCTCATTGATCTCGAATTCGACCTCCTGCCCTTCTTCGAGAAAGCGACCTTGCAATTGTTTGAGCACAGAAAAATGAAAGAAAACGTCGTCGCGAAAGTGTTCGGTTTTGATGAAGCCAAATTTGCGATCATAAACAACTTTGATGATATGTCCGACTCGCATGGCTAGCCTCGCCCTTCGGGACGCAATCGCCCCACACTGCTTTGAAAGTACTTTCGACGCCGAGCAATGACTGCGTCGCGATGATGGCTCGCCGAAAGATCGTCAAGATTCGACTGGCAGAATCGGCAGCCAATTTGCTCAAGATGAAACTTGATATAATCCGCTTGGTCATCCATCATTGCGCCGAGCAAATAGCTACCGAGCTCTTCTCTGGAGGGACAGCTCAATCGATGCCGTCTCCAAATGTCACCCACGGTATGAACACCGCTATCGCGGCGACCAATCAGATGGCTCAGCCGTTGTCGCAACTCTTCGTCGGTCCGCAATGCGATCTCAATTCGAGACATACTCTCGCTCGGCAGTGACTCTTCGATATAGGCCAGCAGCATGTGATCGGTGATCATTTGATTAGATGTTTCTCAGTGAACCAACGGCCAATGTCACATTCTGACCGCCAAATCCAAAGCTATTGTTGAGAGCCACTTTTAGCTTGGCCGGTCGCGCAACGTTTGGAATATAATCCAAGTCGCAATCCGGGTCAGGTGTTTCTTGGTTAATCGTGGGTGGCAGGACGCCATCGCGTATGGCCATCAAGCAAACGATCATTTCTGTAACCCCGGCTGCGGCGATCAAATGCCCCATCATGCTTTTGGTGCTGGAAACTGGGGTGAGCTTGGCTCGGTCACCAAAGACTCCTTTGCATGCCATGGTCTCGGTGCGATCGTTCACTGTGGTGCTCGTGCCGTGAGCGTTAACATATCCGATTTCCTCGACGTTGAGTTTGGCGTCGCTGATGGCTTGTCGCATGCAACCGATAGCGCCGCGGCCCTCTGGATGAATGTCGGTGATGCGATATGCGTCCGCCGTGCTTCCGTAACCAAGCACTTCGCCGTAGATTTGTGCGCCACGTTTGCGTGCGTGCTCATATTCTTCCAAGACCACAATCGCAGCGCCCTCACCCAGAACGAAACCGTCCCTTTCTTTGTCGAACGGTCTGGAGGCTTTGGTTGGATCGCTGTTTCGTTGCGACAAGGTGGTCAGCAGGCTAAAGCCCGTTAATCCAAAGGGATGAATCATACTGTGTGCGCCGCCGGCAATCATCGCATCGGCATCGCCACACCGGATCAATTCGGTCGCTTCGCCGACCGCTTGGCTGCTCGCCGCGCAGGCTGTCAAGCAGTTGCTGTTCGGTCCTTGGGCATTGAAAAAGGCTGCCACGTGTGCGGCAGGCATATTCGGTTCTTGCTCAAGTTCTGCTTCGATGTCTAGCACTTCGCGTCCTCGCCGCAAGAACGCCGATAAGTCGAACTGACCGTGTTCGACGGCCGCGGCCATCATGCTGGTAAAATGGGGGAAGTCTTGGTTTCCTTCGCCCGCTCCCATGTAGACACCCAGTCGGGTCGGAGCAAGTTTGGAATCGAGGATGCCGGATTGGGCCATCGCTTGCTTTGCTGCCCCGATCGCGAAACGAGTGTGCCGCCCCCGATGCTTCCAAACGCTTGGATCCTCGCCAGCCAGCGAGATATCCCAATTTTTGACCTCGGCAGCGATGGTTGTTGGATAGCCGGTTGGATCAAAGATCGTAATCGATCCCACGCCGCTTTTACTTTCTTTCAAAGCAGACCAGACCGATTGGACATCATGCCCCAGCGGATTGACCATTCCAATCCCAGTTACGACTACACGGCGGCGCATCAACGCAATCACTCCCCACTACAGTGCTTGAAAACAAGTACAGTGCTTGAAAACAAGTACAGTGCTTGAAAACGGACTCCTCAACTCGACATATCCCTGAACTCTCACGAGTCCGGCACCATCACAAACCAGACCGCTAGCACAAGTTTACCTCACCACGCTTGCTCAGCCTTCAAAGCCTTGTGCTGCAATTCGTTCAGCCTCGAGCATGTGCTCAGGCGGCCCTATTCTATTCCCGTTTTGATCGACAGCAACCTCGAACAACTTCATTATTCGAAGAGTTCGCAGCAAATCTTCGGGTGGGAAAAGCGATGTTTCGCCAAATCGATCATCTAAAAATGCAAACCAAAGCTCGAGTTCCGCTCGAACTTTGCCGTCGACCAAGACTGTCCCCTGAACGATTGAACCGGAGACGTTCTTGTCTTGAACAACTACCTTTAACTGAATTTGATCGCCAGGGACGATTAGATCATGAAATACAGCTTTAGAAACTTTTGCTAGCACAGTTTTTGTTCGAAAGCCATCGGCTTCGGAAACGAGCAGGCCCCCTGTTTGGGCCATGCCCTCAATGATGAGCGAGTGCGGATAGTGAGGATGGCCTGGCAAATAATCGTCGATCGGTTCTTCACCAATGCTGACGTTCTTAATGGCTGTCGCCCGCGTATCGCGAACGAACTCCGTAAACCGATCGATCCAAAACCATCGCATTTCGTTGCCTGACTAATCTAAGCGATTTTGGAAACAACGTAGCGACACAAATCACTCACCGTCAACAGATCTCCGAAATCCTGAACGCGAGGATTCTTTTCAAACTTGCTAAGGTCTGCCCAAGGCATTCGCATTTTAAGTTCGGCAATGCCCGGTGCAGTCACTTTTCCATCCTGAACGTACGAGCTCTCAGTCAAAATATCTTTTGGAAAAAGATCTTCGGTCGCAATCTTGATGCCAAAACTTTTTTCCAACTTGAAGACAATATCCAGGAAATCGATCGATTCGGCACCCAAGTCGCCGACCATAGTCGCCTCAGGCGTTACTTCGTCTTCATCGACACCCAGGGCGTCAACTAATGCGATTTGAACTTTGGAAAAAACATCTTCACTGACTTGCATTTTCGATTGTTCCTCGAACAAAGAATTTCAAAATTCTTTGAGAATTGGGACTTGAAACGGGACTCCCAGCATTTTGGGATTCTTTTAAATAACGTTTTTCCAATAAATAGGCTAGCCCACAAGTTCGTTTTCTTTTTGGTTGGTGCATTCCCTGCGGCCCCAGATTACCGATGTCCCAACTCCAAAAGCTGACTCATTTCATCCCGCCACTCCGACTCACACCAATCCAAAAGACTCAACGAACCACGGACTTGCTCGAATTGGTCGGTGACACTTAACGACTCGTCGACGAATAAAATAGGGGTTTTCCCGATCCGAACCAAGCCACCTCGCACGCCACCCAGCCATTCGCATCGAACAGAAATCCCTTCTTCGGAAGCAATTTCGAGGAGTCTTTCCAAACGGTCCAGGGTCTGAATCATCGCGCAATCTCATCCTTAAAAAAAGTTTCAATCGATCTTGCCGTCGTTCGAACTCGGCTTTCCGACTTGATTTGAAGCCCGCAATTCGTGTACCTAACTGGTTCGGGTGGCTAGACCAGGTTCTCTAGCAACCGTCGCAAACGTTAGCGTTTGCCTGTTTGGACCACCATATCAACCGAATGCCACACATGCCGGAAAATCGTTCGTCCGATCAACTCGCCATCACCTCCTCGAACGGGACCTCCTCGAACGGGACATTGAGTCACACTCACGAACCCAGCCAAACGGAAAGCACGGTCGGTCAATTGCAAGCGAGGCTTGCACAAGTCGAACGACTCGCGGCCATTGGTGAGTTAACGAGCACCACCACTCACGAATTCAATAATCTATTGATGACCATTTTGAACTACGCCAAAATGGGGTTGAGGAACAAAGACGAGGCAAGTCGCGAAAAAGCCTTCACACGCATTCTCGACGCCGCCAATCGCGGTGCCAAAATAACGAGTACCGTACTGGGACTTGCCCGCAATCGCAGCGGCGAAATGGAACCCACCAATCTCGTTCCGCTAATCCAAGACACGCTGGTTCTGCTCGAACGCGAACTGCAAAAGTACCGAGTGGCGGTTGAAACACAATTCGAAGAAGTTCCGAACGTGATGGCTGCCGGCAATCAAATTCAGCGATTGATGTTGAATTTGCTAACCAACGCTAGGCAAGCGATCGGAGAAGTCGGGACGATTCGTATTCGTATCGCATACGAAGCAAAATCGAACTCAGTTGTACTCACGGTGCGAGACTCAGGCTCCGGAATTTCGGCAGAAAATCTGCCCAAGATTTTTGAACCGTTCTTTACCACCAAGAGCGGACCGGATAGCAGCGGGAAAGGCGGGACTGGCCTTGGGTTGTCGGCTTGCAAAGACATCGTCGACCAACATCATGGCCGCATCCGGGTCGAAAGCACGATCGGTCGCGGAACCTCTTTTTCGATTCGTTTCCCAGCAATGTCGGGCGAACAAGCGACCTTGAAAGAAAGCGCCTAAACGATCTATCGGTCGCTCGGCTAAGCTTGTCTAGGTAGTTACCCTCCATGGCTGCGGGATTCCAATAAAATACCCCAGGCTTGCCCTGGGGATTTGTTATGTTTTGTGGCTAATCGAGGCCGCTGATCGACGCACCGTCTGACTATGCTAGCCAACCTAACTGCCCAAGTTATGATCGACGCCGAATTCATCGGCCCGCTTGGTTTAGGATGAATTGATGAAAGAAACGAACGATATCCGTGTAATCTTGTAAAGCGATGCGTTCGTCGATTCCGTGAAATCGTTGCGTGTCACGTTCGGCAAGCAGCGTTGGGATAAAGCGATAGATGTTCTCGCAAAGATCGCCGTAGTGCACGCTGTCCGTGCTGCCGACCAAGACAAAAGGCGCGACGGCAACCTCCGGATAGACCTCGCGAATCGTTCGATGTAGCTGACGAAAGGCATCCGATTCGATACTCGACATTGGGGACGCTTCTTTGCCAAATGGAAGCGCCGAGACGTGAACTCGTGTGTCGTGAATATTCTGTCGGATATACGCCAAAGCCCCTTCGATCGAGTCCCCTGGAAGCAGTCTGAGATTCAGGGACGCGGAAGCATGTTGCGGCAAAACGTTGACTTGGTTACCACCGTTGATCAGCGTGGGAGCGACGGTCGTACGCAGAAGTGCATTGCTGCTCGGCTTCCCGGCCAACTGACTTTTAACCATGGGCCCTGTCAACCAAAGGTTGGCCATCGCTAACCGCCGACCAAACGACGGCATTTCTGGGCCAAGAAAGCGGAGAGTGTCGCGCAGCCCACCATCGATTCGGGCAGGGAACGGAGATGCTTGCACTCGGTGAATGGCTGAAGCCAAAATGCTAACTGCCGTTTGCGGTGGCGGCATGGAAGCGTGCCCAGCCTCCGTGGGAGACACTTCAACGCTCAGTTGGACATTCAACATTCCTTTTTCCGCAACTCCGATCAAAGCCGCAGGTAGGTTGAGCCCGGGAAACTCAGTAAAAATGCAGCCGCCTTCGTCCAGAACCGTATGCAACTTACGGCCGTTTCTGCGAAGCCATTCCGCCATTTTTTTGTTGCCATCTATTCCGCCGAGTTCTTCGTCATGTCCCAGAGCAACGTAAATCGTTCGTTCTGGTTGGAATCCATCGACAGCATGCCGATCCATGGCTTCGAGGATCGCCATGACTCCGTGTTTGCAATCGAGAGTACCACGTCCCCACAAAAATTTCCCGTCGTTGTGCCCGCTGAATGGCGGGTGCGTCCATTTCGAATAGGTGCTCGGTTTCAAGTCGGTATCCGGTTCGATAGGCACGACATCGAAATGGGACATCAATAGGATGCCAGGCAAATTGGGATTCCGCCCAGGCCATTCGAACATCACGCTGGGAATCAATGCGTCCTCAAAGTCGAGCCCAGTGCGACGAACAAACGGAGGGCGATGCAGGGTGGGGAACACTTCCGCCAAGTAATCTCGAAATCGATGCAGTGGAGAGTGGTCTGTTATCCGCGACATAGGTTCGGACACAGACGGTATCTGGATCGCGCCTTGGAATCGATCGACAAGCAACGCCTCATCCAAGGAGATTTTCGGAACAGACTTCACCTGAATCTGCATTGTTGAGAAACACAGGTAATTCCAACTCATGACACTCAGTAGCAGGATCAGAATGACTAACAAGACAAGGCCGCCACGCTGAGCGACTTTTTTCATTCGTTTCATAGATAGGAACCTCTCGGTATTTTAAATATTGTGTGGTGAACTCGGCCATTCGATTCAAGTCAAGCTGTTACGAGCATTGCAGACACAGGAATTCTCGCGCGTGAGTGAAACCGAAACTCGCAAATTTGAAGGCAAGATACATAACTGTCGCTATCGGAATCCTTTGCATGGATGCAAGCATCGCACTCTCCGTAGAATAAAGCTATGCTTAGCGTCGGTAGCCAATTCAAAAAATTCCACACGGAGACTTGAAACCATGCGCAGTGAAGATCATCGATGTGTGCAATTGGGCCGACGGGCCTTCCTCCGAAATGGAACACTTTTGCTCGCTACAACGGCCACCGTGGAGCCGTCGTTGCTATTGGCAAATCACGCGAAGGATGCACTGCGGGTTGGTCTTGTGACCGACTTGCACCACGCCGACAAGCCCTCTGCCGGAAGTCGCCACTACCGGGAGACGCTTGGAAAGCTGGCCGAAGCGGCAACCCAGTTTGAGAAAGATAGGGCAGATTTCATTGTCGAACTGGGGGATCTAATCGACGCTGCGGATACCGTTGAGACCGAGCAGCGGTACCTCAAGGAGATTAATCGGGAATTCTGTGCCATCTCGAAAGATCGTCATTATGTGCTTGGAAATCATTGCGTCGACACGCTTACTAAGGCCGAGTTCCTGGGTGGAGTTGAGCAGAAGGAGTCCTACTATTCGTTCGATCGAGGCGATTTTCATTTTGTGGTTCTGGATGCCTGTTTTCGCAATGACGGCGAACCGTATGGCCGCAAGAACTCGAAGTGGAATGACGCCAACATTCCCGCTGCGGAGTTGGAGTGGTTGCAGGCGGA
>JAIPFP010000346.1 GCA_021736575.1 Pirellula sp.
TGCGGCGTGGTGCATTGAGAGTTGGAGGAATCGGGGCTGACATGACTATCGATCTCCGGTCGTTATGAACGTTTGAGACCTGAGGACCGAATTCCTACGATTCGAATTTGGCAGCAAGATACGCTTAACAGGTCAAAACACAAGCATAACCGCGTTGGCAGACTTGAAAAAGCCCACTGTGCCAAACCCCACTGTGCTATCCTGGTTTAAGCCTGTCGGGCTTTCTTGGCTATCGTCCACTCGTACGCAATCGGAATAACGCTCAACGCGATGATACCAACCGTTACGAAGATGAAATTATTCTTGACAAACTCGATGTTGCCAAACCAATAGCCGGCCACCAAGAACAGGCTCACCCAAACCGCTCCCCCCACGATATTGTATAGCCAGAAACGTCCGAAATTCATTTTGCCAATGCCAGCCACAAACGGCGCGAATGTCCTCACAATTGGGACAAACCTCGCAATGATGATCGCCTTCGATCCATACTTTTCATAAAAATACTGGGCGCGGTCTAAATGCGTTCGATTGAGCCAGCGCGATGTGTCACTAAAAAACACCTTCGGCCCAACCTTCGCACCGATCCAATAGTTCAACGCATCCCCCATGATTGCGGCGACTATCAACAATGGGATCAGGATTGCCAAATTCAGGGGAGAGTCCGTTATCGCACACATGGCCCCCACCGCAAAAAGCAACGAGTCCCCAGGTAAAAAAGGCATTACTACCAGACCTGTCTCGCAAAAGATGATCGCAAACAACACGACGTACACCCAAATGGGTCCGACCGAAACCACCAACTCGTTCAAATGATGATCGAGATGGAGCACCCAATCGAGGAGCGTTTTCAAAAGCATGCTTGGCCTAACGGTCTATTGGAATAATCTGTAAATGATTCAACGGTAAGAAATTCGAACCCTATGGCCTTTGCGGCCGCCACACACCCTTCGACATAGACGCAGCCTACAAAGGTGCAGGCACGCTCCGCCGTGCCGTTCGCATTCCAGCTTTTGCCAAGATTCTAGGTGGACGCACATGGAATGTGCCTACTACTTTGACTTTTGTCGGCTGTGTCAACATACCCCTTCAACATACCCCTTCAACATAAACCTTAGGATAACCTTTACGGACTTGCAACAGAATGCCAATCCATCGGTGGGCGAAATTCGGCCTCGCCAAAGCCTAATCTCGCAAGCCGAGGCGGATTCACCATCTGTTCCATCGCCGCCTTGAGTAGTCGTTCGTTTGTGAGAACAGACTGGTCGTGATGGTCAATGGCTGCGACATCGGTGAGCACCACGCAGACGACACGTAGTCCGAGCGATTGAGCTGCAATCAACGTCGTTACGACTTGATTGACTACTCCTAGCCTGTTCGCGGAAACCAGCACAATCGGTAACCCTAGACTGAGTGTCAGGCTTGCGTTCGTCATCGACCAGCTTAATGGTGACATCAAACCGCCTGCCCCTTCGACGACTAAGAATTCGCAATGATTTTCCCAATCGATGGCACCGTCGACCATTCTCGCATCATTCACATGTCGCCCCTCCAACTCAGCGGCCATAGGTGGAGCGAGCGGCGCGAAAAAGAATTGAGGATTCACTTGCTCCAGTGTGCGATTGCACCCGCTGGCCTGCCATAATCGGAAAGCATCCCCTTGTTCGATAGACAAGCCTCCACTTGCCACCGGCTTATACGCTCCAACCGCGATTTTCTGGCGAACCAATTCTTCCAATATTCGACACGCTACGTAGGTTTTTCCCACCTCCGTATCTGTGCCGAGAATCATCAAGCCAGGCTTTCGTATTTTCAATGGATTGAATCCCTTTTCCATGTCAGATGAACGTTGCAGCCAAACACGCCGTCATGTAACAAGCAAGCAATCCGCCGATCATAGCCCGAAGCCCAAGTCGCACCAACGACTTGCGTCGGTCAGGCGCCAAAGGCCCGAGCCCGCCTATTTGAATGCCAATCGATCCGACGTTCGCAAATCCGCATAAAGCATAGGTGAGTATCGTTTTCGTTCGTTCCGAAACGTTAGCAAACTCGGGATTGGTCGTTGGATTCATTCGTGCGTAAGCGATGAACTCGTTCCCGACAATCCGCGTTCCCAGGATTTCGCCTGCAACGAAACAGTCTTTCGATTCGATCCCCATTAGGAACGCGAAGGGCGCAGAAGCGTAACCCATAATCTGTGTGAAGGTAATGCGATAGTCGGGCTTTCCAAAAATCTGTGTGCCCAGCCAATTGGTAACGGAACCAAGCATACTGTCGAGCATGAAAATCAAGGCCAAGAACGCGATCAACATCGCCCCGACATTCAGCGCCAAATGAAGGCCATCGCTCGCCCCGCGGGCCGCAGCGTCAATGACGTTGGTCGCTTCCATTGGAGGAGTCGCTTCTACCGTCCCCAGCGTCTCTGGTACGTCCACTTCCGGTTGGAGTACTTTGGCAATAACCAATGCAGCCGGGGCCGACATGAGGCTTGCCGAAAGCAAATGCACAGGATCGATACCCATGCCAACGTAGGCCGCCATCACACCGCCTGCAATGGTTGCGAAGCCACCCACCATGACGGCCATGATTTCCGAATCCGTCATTCTGTTCAAATAAGGTTTGATGAGGAGTGGTGCTTCCGTTTGGCCAACAAAAATGTTTCCAGCCGCCGACAAAGTCTCTGCTCCAGAGGTCCCGAGCGTTCGCTGCATCATCTTGGAAATGAGACCAACGACGAATTGCATCACCCCAACGTAGTAAAGAACCGACATGAGCGATGAGAAAAAGATGATGGTTGGCAATACCTTAAAGGCGACGAAATGGACTTTGAAGGCGGGCGTTTCTCCACGCCCCGTTGTCACGAGTGTATCACCAAAGACAAAGCCAGCGCCTTGATCCACACAATCCAACAAACTAGTAAAGCCGGCACCGATAAACTCGAAAGTCACCTTGCCCGCCGGGACACGCAGCACGAGCAAGGCGAACACAATTTGGAGTAGGATTCCACCAATCACCACACGCCACGGAAATCGATTGCGGTTCGCGCTCAACGCCCAAGCGATCAAGATCATGGCGAACAAGCCGACTATGGGTACCAATTGTTCCATGGGTATTTCTCAAGAATTTCAAGGCGGAAACGCAAAAAACGGCATTTGAAAAAGCGAATGAGGATTCTACCCATCCGACGTTGGTACGTGTTGGTCGGCGAAATGGTATCCCAAGCAAGTCTGCAATGGAATCACTGTTGGATTAATCCTCCCCAACCTGAAAGTGATTTGACATTCCGGCCCCACTGGCTCAGAATTTGCCGCAGTTCCACGGTTCCGTTAACTCAATCCTCGCTGTGAGCTTTTGAATGTCAGAGTCTTCTACCGGCAAGATATCCAACGTCCTGATCGAAACCCGGGTCTTTCCACCAAGCGAGTCCTTCGCGAAGCAGGCAGCCATTGGCTCGATGGAGGCTTATCAAGCACTTTACGACAGTTCCATAGTCGATACGGAGGGATTCTGGGCTCAGCAAGCAACCGAGCATTTGCACTGGTTCACACCGTTCCACACCACGTTGCAATGGAACGAGCCGTTCGCAAAATGGTTTGTCGGCGGAACTACGAACGCCTCCTACAACTGCTTGGATACGCATGTTCTCAATGGGCGAGGGGATCGAGTTGCTCTCTATTGGGAAGGCGAACCAGGCGATCGCCGCACGATCACTTACGCCGAACTGCATCGGGATGTTTGTCGATTTGCCAATGGCTTAAAGAAGCTTGGTATCAACAAGGGAGATCGCGTCAGCATCTACATGCCGATGGTTCCAGAGTTGGCAGTCGCAATGTTGGCCTGCGCACGAGTCGGCGCAATTCATTCCGTGATCTTTGGTGGTTTTAGTGCCGAAGCCATTTCGGACCGAAATAATGACGCTCAAGCGCGATTCCTGATTACTGCCGATGGTGGTTGGCGGCGTGGCAAGGCGTTGACGCTGAAAAAGACCGCGGACGAAGCTCTCGCGAAAAGTCCGACAGTTGAAAAATGCATTGTGCTCAATCGCATCGGCAATCAACCAGCGATGCAGCCCCAACGAGACATCTGGTGGCATGATCTCATCGCAGACGTCACTGACGATTGCCCCGCCGAACCCATGGATAGCGAGGATTCGTTGTTCATCTTGTACACCAGCGGCTCGACGGGCAAGCCAAAGGGGATTCGACATACGACCGCCGGTTACAACCTCTATGTCAAGCGAACGTTTCAATGGGTTTTTGATCATCGCGACGAAGATATTTTTTGGTGCACGGCGGATTGCGGCTGGATTACCGGACACAGTTACATTGTGTACGGACCGATGTCGGCAGGTGCGACCCAAGTGATGTACGAAGGAGCCCCCAATGCTCCTCAAGAAGATCGATTCTGGGAGATTATCGCACGCTACAAAGTTTCCATTCTCTACACGGCGCCGACAGCCATCCGAACCTTTATCAAGTGGGGAGATCACCATGTTGAAAAACATGAGCTGAGCTCGCTGCGACTGCTGGGCAGCGTGGGCGAAGGGATCAATCCCGAAGCATGGATGTGGTACTACGAGAAGATCGGAGGTCGGCGTTGCCCGATCGTGGATACTTGGTGGCAAACCGAAACCGGAGGCATCATGATGTCCCCGTTGCCTGGCGCGATCGCTTGCAAGCCTGGCTCTTGTACGCGTCCATTGCCTGGAATTGTTCCGCGAGTACTCAACCATACTGGTCCAGCAGGCGAACTCGGGGATGTCGAGACCAATCATGGCGGCATGCTCTGCATCGAAAAACCATGGCCAGGAATGCTGCGAGGAATATGGGGTGATGACGAACGCTACCGCCAGCAGTACTGGGCGACCGTGCCTCACATGTACCTAACTGGAGACAACGCAAGATTCGACGAAGACGGCTATTACTGGATCATGGGACGCATCGACGATGTCATCAACGTATCAGGCCATCGACTCAGCACCATCGAAGTGGAAAGCGCATTGGTCAGCCACCCTGCCGTTGCAGAAGCTGCGGCTGTCGGACGTCCAGACGAAATCAAAGGCCAAGCGATTACCGTATTCGTTACTCTAAAAAACCACGAACCCACAGACGAAATGCGAGAGGCACTTAAGAAACATATTCGCAAGGAGATTGGGGCGTTGGCAGTTCCCGATGACGTGCGATTCACTTCGTCTTTGCCTAAGACTCGCAGCGGCAAAATCATGCGAAGATTGCTGCGTGATATCGCTGCTGGGAAAGAAGGGACCGGTGACACCTCGACGCTCGAAGATTACACCGTGCTCGTTCGCTTAAGAAATGATGACGAGTCTTAACGG
>JAIPFP010000063.1 GCA_021736575.1 Pirellula sp.
TCCCAAGGCGTTTATGACGACTTCTCGGAAATGGGGGGCGACAAAGCCATGGTCTGCCTTGGATCGGTTAAAAGCAATCCGACGGGGGAGTTGGTTCTGGCGAACGCCTTCGGCTGCGATCCTTTTGTTTCCCAGGACGACGTTGCTAAAGCCTCCGAACGAGCTTGCCCATTCTTCTTGCGATATCGTGACCACGATCCACACCCTCCAGCGTGTTCAGCAGGGATGAAACTAAGCAAAAGCGAGAAGGCCGAAGAAGCTGGCTTGTATTACGAACAAGCCGACGGAAGCTGGGCTTTTGCAGGTGGAGCGACGCGTGGTCGCGATGCCGCATTGGTCTTTTATATATTCCGAGAGTCGTTGGGGCGATTGGAAATGGTGCTAAGCGGTTTTTCAGGCCGTGCAACGCGATTGCTTGCCAGGACGCTGGCACATCGAGCGGAAGATTTCTGGCCACCGATTTTCCATGAAAACTATCTTCAAGTCGGTGCCTATTTGGTTCAATACGATGCTCCCGAGGAAAATGACAACTCGTTGGATATCTTGTCAACCGACACGATGGCGAACGCAACCGTGATTGCACTCCCACCCGAAGCGATCGTGAAACGGCTTGGCAAAGGCTCGCACACTGGATGATCGAAGCATCGCAAGCCGAAGCGGGATCAAACGACGCTTGCTCTAAGCCGCATGATCTGTCCGTTCAGCTCGGACGCTTACACCTCAAGAACCCCGTGCTGGTGGCTTCGGGCACGTTCGGTTACGCGAGGGAAATGGCGGGGATCATCTCGCTTGCAGAGCTTGGAGGGATTCTACCCAAAACGATCACGCAAAGTCCAAGACCTGGAAATGCACCTTGGCGGACCGTTGAAACCAGTGCGGGACTGCTTAATGCCATCGGGTTGGATAACGACGGGATCGACTATTTCCTCGCGAATCACTGGCCCTACCTAAAAAACACGGGCAGCCAAATCATTGTTAGTATCGCAGGGAAATCCAAGGAGGAATTTGTTGAGCTGGCGACTAGGCTCAACGAAGCCGATGGAATTCACGCGGTTGAGCTCAATGTGTCCTGTCCTAACGTATCCGGAGGAATCGATTTCGGAACGGACCCCAAGCTGTGTTACGATGTCGTTGAAAGTGTTCGCAAAGTACTCGACTGTCCAATTATCACCAAGCTGACTCCAAATGTGACTCGAATTGTCGATATCGCGCGAGCCGCGAAAGAGGCAGGTACGGATGCGGTGACCTGCATCAATACGGTCCTTGGAATGGCAGTGGATTGGCGAAAGCAGAAGCCTATGCTATCCAACATCGTAGGTGGCTTAAGCGGTCCAGCAATCAAACCGATCGCGTTACGATGCGTCTACCAAGTTGCAAAGCAAGTAGGTGTTCCGGTGATTGGTGTCGGTGGAATTGCGAACATTGACGATTGCATGGAGTTCCTCGTCGCGGGTGCGTCCGCCATCCAAATCGGCACTGCCAACTACTACGACCCGATGGCAAGTATCAAGATCATACGCGAACTACCAAACGCTTTGGAAATTTTGGGTGCCAAGTCCATTCGAGAAATTGTCGGCACACTTAAAACTTAACGCAGCAGAAACTGCATTTCACTTTCGATCGAATTAACGCAATGCGAGTATTGAGCGGGATCCAACCCACCGGCCGATTTCACTGGGGGAACTATTTCGGAGCGATCAAGCAATACATTGATCTACAGGATGCTCATGACGGGTATTACTTTATTGCGGACTTGCATGCGCTCACAACGATTCGCGAACCCGACGTGTTGCGAGGTTATGTTCGCGATGCTGCTTTGGATTTGTTGGCGCTGGGATTGAACCCAGAGAGAGCCACACTGTTCGTACAATCGGATATCCCAGAGGTTTCCCAATTGTGCTGGCTGCTGATGACGGGGGCGCCACTAGGACTGCTGGAACGCTGTCATGCTTACAAAGACAAGGCATCCAAAGGCCTGAGAGCTGACGTCGGCTTGTTTACCTATCCGATCTTAATGGCAGCCGACATTTTGGCGTACGACTCGAATTGGGTCCCAGTTGGCGAAGATCAAGTTCAGCATATCGAAGTTTGCCGTGACCTAGCTCGCAGTTTCAACGCTCATTTTGGCGAGGTTTTCATCATGCCCGAGGCGAAAATTGTTCCCGGAGCAGCCAAGGTGCCTGGCACCGATGGTGAAAAGATGAGCAAGAGCTACGACAACACGCTTGCACTTTTTGGTGATCCGAAAGAACTGCGCAAGAGGATCATGCGGATCAGCACCGATTCTCGACCGATGGAAGACGCGAAAGATCCGGAAACCGACCACCTCTTTCAGTTGTACCGATTGTTTGCTTCCGAAGAACAAATTGGCGAGGTGCGAGCCATCTATTGGAAGGGTGGCTTTGGCTATGGCGATATCAAGAAACGGCTTGCAGACGCTGCCGAAATCTACTTGGAACCGGCGCGGAAACGAAGACTAGATCTGGAGAACAACCCGGCCCGAGTACAAGAAATACTCAGCCAGGGAGCCGCAAAAGCGCGTGAAGCAGCCGGCAACGTACTGCAGCGGGTGCAAAAAGCTTGCGGCTTAAGGTAGCCGGAAGGGGTAGAGCAAAAAACGACCTCGTAGCACAGGCTGCCAGCGCTGCCAGCCTGTAATAGTCTAAAGAGCACAGGCTAGCAGCCTGTGCTACGCCGAATCTCAATTACGCGTCGAGACTGATCGTTACCGTCTTGGATTCGGTATAGGCTTTTAGCCCCTCCTCGCCGAGTTCGCGACCGTGACCGCTCATCTTGAATCCACCGAACGGTGCCGCTGCGTCGAAGACGTCATAGCAATTGACCCAAACCGTGCCAGCTCGAACTCGTCTGGCAAAATCATGCGCTCGGGTGATGTCGCGAGTCCATACGGCTGCAGCAAGTCCATAGAAGGTGTTATTGGCTCGCTGAATCAAATCATCCCAATCCTCAAAAGTGAGCACCGACATCACAGGACCGAAAATCTCGTCTTGAGCGATGGCCATCGAGTCGGTCACACCATCGAAGACGGTCGGTTGAACAAAATAGCCGGTATCGCCGAATCGTTCGCCACCCGAGACGCACTTGGCTCCATCGGAGTTTCCAAGGTCGATGTATTTCAGGATCTTGTCAAATTGAGCCTTATCGATTTGTGGACCTTGTTCGGTATCCATGGAGAACGGATTGCCCAGCTTTCGGTTCTTGGTGAGCTTGGTCAATTTGTCCATGAATTCATCGTGAGCACGTTTCTCAACAAACACACGGCTACCGGCGCAGCAGCATTGCCCCTGATTGAGAAACAAACCGACGTACGCGCCTTGTGCCGCTTTGTCGAGATTGGCATCGGCTAAAACCACGTTAGGGCTCTTGCCACCTAGTTCAAATGTAAGCCGCTTGAGCGACTCGGCTGCGTCCCGCATGATGATTTGGGCGGTGCGATGTTCGCCCGTAAACGCGATCTTGTCGACGCCAGGGTGTTTTACCAATGAAGCGCCCGCAGTGGGCCCAAAGCCTGGCACAACGTTGATGACGCCGTCCGGGACACCCGCTTCTTTGGCCAATTGTGCCATTCGTAAACAAGTAAGAGGCGTTTGTTCGGCTGGTTTCATGACGATGGTACAGCCAGAGGCCAATGCGGGCCCCCACTTCCACGCTGTCATCAGCATTGGAAAATTCCAAGGGATGATTTGACCCGCGACTCCAACCGCTTCGCGGCGAGTGTAAGTAAAATAATTGCCGCGAATCGGAATCGTCGAGCCATGGATCTTGTCTGCGTACCCAGCATAGTATCTCAAACAATCCAATACGAGCGGTAGATCCGCATAGCGTGCTTCACGAATTGGCTTACCGTTATCAAGGGTTTCTAAGGCTGCCAAGTCATCGATTTCTTCCTCGATCAAGTCCGCTAAACGGAACATGATTTTGCCTCGCTCACGGGCATCCATCTTGCTCCAAGGCCCTTTGTCGAACGCATGGCGAGCCGCTTTGACGGCCGCGTCGATATCGGATTTGTCACCTTCGGCAACTTCGCAAATCACCTCTTCGGTTGCCGGGTTAACCGTTTCGAAGGTCTTGCCAGACATGGCTGGGCGCCACTGTCCGTCAATAAAGCACTCGGTATGTTTGATCTTCGGTGGGGCGATTAATGCAACAGCAGTAGACATGAGAGGTCTCCGAGATAATGGGCCAGGAACAACCTAGAGCTTATCCATTGGAAGAAACACTTTCCAGTAGGCTAGGCCTGTGGTATTCGAATCCCGCAGCCGCGTTCCTCTGAGCGTGCCAACCAATTTACTTGCGTCGGAACATTGGGCCTGCATAGCGTGCACCAGCACCCAACTCTTCTTCGATGCGAAGCAGTTGATTGTACTTGGCCATTCGATCGGATCGCGAGGCCGAACCTGTCTTGATTTGGCCAGTCGACATTGCAACTGCTAGATCTGCAATGAAGGAATCTTCTGTCTCTCCGCTGCGGTGACTTGAAATGCTGGTGAAACCGTTGCGATGAGCAAGCTGAATCGCTTCGATGGTTTCGGTCAACGTTCCGATTTGATTGACCTTGATCAAGATGCTGTTGGCGATCCCTTGGTCGATGCCGCGTTGCAAGCGATCCGTGTTGGTTACGAACAAATCGTCACCCACAAGTTGGACCTTGTTGCCAAGTTTTTCCGTAAGCTTCTTCCAGGAGTCCCAGTCGTCTTCTGAGCAACCATCTTCGATCGAGCAGATCGGGTAGTTAGCAGCCCAGTCCGCCAGGAAGTCGACCATTTGATCGCCTGAAAGTTGCTTGCCGTCAATCGTGTACTTTTTGGTCTTCTCGTCGTAGAACTCAGTAGCCGCAACGTCGAGTGCAATGAAGATCTGCTTGCCGGCTTCGTAACCGGCCCGTTTGATCGCTTCCATAATCAAGTCGAGGGCTTCTCGATTGCTGCCGAGGTCAGGTGCAAAACCACCTTCATCGCCAACCGAGGTGTTGAGTTTCTTTTCGCTTAGAACTTTCTTGAGATTGTGGAAGATCTCAGTCCCAGCTCGCAATGCATCGGTGAAGGTGTCAAAACCCAATGGCATCACCATGAACTCTTGAACATCAACCGAGTTGTCCGCATGCTGGCCACCGTTCACGATATTCATCATCGGTGCAGGCAGGATGTGAGCACCCGCACCGCCAAGATAACGATAGAGCGGTTGGTTAGTGAAGTTAGCTGCCGCCTTGGCTGCTGCGAGCGAGACACCTAACATCGCGTTCGCACCAAGATTCTTCTTGTTGGGTGTGCCGTCGATGTCGCGAAGCAATTGGTCGACACCGCGTTGATCGCATGCGTCCGCGCCGATGAGTGCGTCGGCGATTTTGGAGTTGATGTTGTCGACTGCGTGCAACACGCCCTTGCCCATGTACTTGGTCTTGTCACCGTCCCGAAGCTCCCAAGCTTCGTGAGCTCCTGTGCTTGCCCCGCTTGGGACCGCAGCTCGGCCCATCGATCCATCTACAAGGGTTACGTCGACCTCAACAGTCGGATTGCCGCGAGAATCAAAAATCTGTCTGCCGCGGATGTTTTCGATCAAACTCATGAAATACCTACAAAATACTGAAAACGAGAGAAACGGTCGGGGCTGTGCTGCCTTGCAAAGCGGTATTTTGGCCCATCGGACCCGTGTTGGCTACCACAAATAGCGATCTTGCTGGCTTTGTGCACGCTTGGCTTTTTTCAATTAAACTACCAGGGAATGCTCGATCCATGATTGTCAAAGTAGTACGCGCATTCCATGTGCCGTCCACAAAGTAGCGAAAGTCTTGACGACTTTCGTTCCGATCCAACTGCAAAACGAAATAGGTCCCCAATGATGCGAACCATTACCCTACAAATCTCGTCGGCTGTATTGATCTTTCTGAATTGCATGACATGGGCGATCGCCGACAATCCAACTGGAGTTTGGAAAGGCGAATGGCGGAGCGGTTCGACAGGGCATCACGGGCCAATGCGGGCGAATATACAGCCGAAAGCAGATGGATCGTACCAAGCGAAGTTCACTGGGCGTTTCGCACTTGTCATTCCTTTCGCTTACCGCGTCAACTTGCAACCCTCGTATGACGGTTACGGCAACCGTATCCTCACCGCAGAGAAGCCGCTCGGCCCCTTGATGGGGAGTTATCGCATGAGCGCTCAAGCCGTTGGCAACGGACTTCATGGCAACTTTCAAGCAGCCGGTGACAATGGCACCATCCGAATGAATCGGATTCGGTAACATGGCTCGTTCGACGCGTCGCGTTCAATTCACTGGCCACGATGGGAATCTGCTTGCAGGAATCATCGAATTGCCCTCCGACCCAATACGCGGGTTTCTTCTGTTCTCGCATTGCTTTACGTGCAACAAGGACCTCAAAGCGATCGTTCGAGTCAGTCGTGAATTGGCCGAACGAGGTTGGGGGGTCTTGCGCTATGATTTTTCTGGCTTAGGCAATAGCCAAGGTGATTTTGCCGCCACGAATTTCACCACCAACTTAATGGATCTCCGCGCCGCGGCTTCGTTTCTTGCAAAAGAGTTTCAACCGGCCGACTTTTTGATCGGTCATAGTTTCGGTGGAGCAGCAAGCATGTCGATGGCCGATGAGTTGCCGGTTCGGGGGGTCATCGTCATCGCTGCACCCAGCGACACTTATCATTTAGCCGAATTGCTTGAAACGATGGATCCCAGCATCATGTCCGTTGGCCAAGGCAAAGTTTCCATCGGCGGTCGGACTTATTCCATCTTGCGACAAATGCTTGACGACTTTCGAAGTCACGATTTGCGAGCCAAAGTGCAACGGATGACCAAACCACTCCTTGTCTTCCACTCTCCTACCGATGAGACGGTAGGGTTTTACCACGCACTCATCAACTGCGGCTTCGACACGAAGATCCCGCCCCTCGTTACGTCCATCAGGTCGCTAATAAGCCTGCCTAATTCCAATCACCTGCTTACGTCAAGCGATGCGGACTGCGGATTTGTGGCGGAGATTGCGGATTGTTGGTGCCGTCGCTTGTCGTAAGCTCGCCGTAGGATGGACTGCCGGTCCGTCCGATCGCAAACCCTGGCAATGCACCCCCAAGAGACATTTTCCAGGATTTTGGTCTTCCCAAGATGCACAGGATCCGTCACCATATTGGCCCCCGGCCCGGAATTTTTGCCTTTTTACCCATTCTGATATTGTCGAACCGATCATGAGCCAGCAAATTCTTAACTTGGTTGAGCAACCGTTCCTCAAGGCGAACGTAGACAAGTTCGACATTGGGGACACCGTAGACGTTCACACCAAGATTCAAGAAGGTGTGAAAGAGCGAATTCAAATTTTTAGCGGTACTGTGATTGCCAAGAGTGGATCCGGCACACGCGAAATGTTCGTGGTTCGGCGAATCGTTGGCGGCGAAGGTGTTGAGCGAAAGTTTCCGCTCCATTCGCCACGTATCGATAAAATCGAGGTGAAGCGACGATCCGTTGTCCGTCGCGCGAAGCTCTACTTCTTGCGTGAACGAAGCGGCAAATCGGTTCGTCTCCGCGAACGCCGAGTCTAGGCGAGCGGCCGACTGAAAAATACCAATCACAACTCGAAACGCAAGTGAGGGACGAACAATTCCTCGCTAACCCTTCTGGTTACGATTAAAGCAACAAGCCGTTACGCTTCGGGCTTGGATACTGTAACGAAAAGAAAAGAGCCGATGCAAACTGCACCGGCTCTTTTTATTTCTATATTTCTAGGTCAGAAGCAACCCGAGTCGGCTTACTTCTTGCTTGTGAAGTCCAGGTACCATAGTCCGTCATCCCATTCGAGAGCGACTTTTCGCCATCCGAGCGGAACTTGTGGGTATGGATAGAACGGACCGATGTATGGCCATGCCGAAGCACTGTATTGCTTTGGATAGGTTACGGCAGCGTAGTTCGGAGCCGCAGCGTAGCTTGGCCATGCATAGTTAGGCATGTTTGGCTGGTCGTAACGAGGAGCTCCACCGCCGTAACTTGGGCCACCTTGCATTGGCACAGGAGCCATCGGGCTACCTTGCATTGGCACAGGAGCCATCGTTCCGCCCTGCATTGGCACGCCACCCTGAATTGGCAAGCCACCCTGCATTGGCAAGCCACCCTGAATTGGCACGCCGCCCTGAATTGGCACGCCGCCCTGCATTGGCACACCACCCATGGATCCGTTGGCTAAAGCGCTCGGAGCAAATGCTCGTGGAGCGCCGCTTCCAACGACTGGCATGGCGGATGCCATAGCAGCTGGGATGGCGGCTGGTGCTGCCACTTCGTTGCTTGCTCGACGGACGTTACCGGTTACGGTTACGTCATCGATGACTTTGCGAACGCCAGGCGTACGTTGAATCGTGCCGAGGACCAGTTGCTTTTGCTCTGGCGTGGCAACATAGCCTCGCGTCCATACTTCGCCATCGACGGTTGAGATGTCGATTTCAAAGTTTCGCAAACGACCCTCGGCCTGAGCTTTGCCCAATCGGCCGAGCACATCCGAGGTTACGCTAACGTCGGCCGGTGAAGCCGTTGTTTCCCCGCCTGCAACGAACTTGGTTGGTTCGGTGAGCAAGCTTGGAACGTCGTCATTTGCGGATGCAGGCACGACATTAGGATTTGGCTGAGTCGTTTGACCAAAATTCGGCCAATTGTATCGAGTCGGGGAAACCGCTGGGGTGGTTTCTCGAACCGAGGCATTGTTCTCAACGAGCTTGACGCCCGTCGTGATTGAGGCAACGTGAAGCACGCTGTCCAACTGAGCTTGATTTGCAACAGTACCACCGATGACAACTTTGCCATCTTCGACGCTGAGATCGATGTCGAAACCCTTGAGGGTTCCGTCTGTTTGCTTTTGTTTAAGTGTCGACACAATGGCATCGGCGATCTCGCGATCTCCACCGAACGCCGTCAAGGGAGCACCGGCGGTCAGCGAGGCAATCGCCATGCCCAAAAAGAATCGTCGCATGGAAACCCTCCTACGGTTTTTTTGCGGGAAAAAACGGCGCTGTGGAGCTGTTGTCTGAGACTTCAGCACTACAAACGTTCCTTGTCGGATCGCTTGTGAGTGAAACACCTACAATCGAGTAAATCACTAACGACTTGTTAGCAAACTCGCTGTACGGGGCCCCCCTCGTACGACCAGACGACTGGTTGCGGATACATCCTTTGTTTCGGCAGATTCGGTCCGTTAGCGAAGTGTTTTTTGCCAATTTTGACGAGCTTCTCAATGATTCCAATTTTTACACAAGAGTTGCCTGCTTAAGGCTTTACCAGTTACGGCATCGCCCCTAACAGATACAATCTCACTGACCGTCAAACTCTACGCCAATCTCCCAATGTGCCAACATGTCTTTGCAAATTCTGTTTCATCAGTCGGAAACCATTCGCCGCTGCGACACCAAGCGTATGCAGAAAGCCATCCGTAGGATCGCATCCGATTATGGCTGGACCAAGGGAGAGATTTCCGTTGCATTGGTCGGTGATGTTGAAATTCGAGAAATCAATAAGCAGCATTTGTCCCACGACTACCCGACCGACGTCATCAGCTTTGACTTGACGGAAGGAGACGAATTGCTCGAAGGTGAGATCATAGCTAGCGTTGAAACCGCAGATCGAGATGCGTCGTCGCACCAATGGGGTGGAGACGACGAGCTGCTTCTGTATGTCGTTCATGGGATGCTGCACATCGTTGGCCTCGGCGACAAAACACCAAGTCAAGTAAAGGAGATGCGGTCGGAGGAAGCTCACTATTTGGCGTTGACCACGAAACCTTGAAGCCGTGCCGTTTGCAGTCAAGCTTTTGCCAGGATTCTAGGTGGACGGCACATGGAATGTGCCTACTACTTTGTGGACGGCACATGGAATGTGCCTACTACTTTGCGCGTTTTAGCTGTCTATCCTTGGGCGAACGGCAGATTAGAATGCGTCCCTACCAACGCTTGCCACAGCGTTGATTTTCCTATCGCCTAAAGAGCAAAGTATGTCTCGCATTGTCCTGTGCAGTGTTTTCATTTTCCTCATCGCCTCCGATCGAATTTGGTCGCGGTGCGATGCCCAAATCCTGGACAAGCAGCAGCAGCTTGAGGGACAGAAGTTTTGGGACAACCGTGATTGGAACTGGTACAAGCAAAACATTCCGTTCTTCGAATGTCCCGATGCTGACATCACGACAACGTATTATTACCGTTGGGAATTGTTGACCAAGCACCTGACTTATGGATCACCTGACACGGGATACCTTTTCACTGAATTTATTGATCGACCTTTTTGGTCTGGTGCGTATGGGGCGATCAGTTGCCCGGCTGGCCATCAACTTTACGAAGCTCGCTGGCTACGAAAACCACTTATCGCAAATGACTACACCCGCTATTGGTTCAAGACACCCGGCGCACAACCTCGCAACTACTCGACGTGGATCGCCGATGCCGCTTGGGCCGTCCATCAAGTCCATCCGGACAAATCGTACTTGGTTGAATTGCTGAGCGACTTTGTCAAGAACTACGAAGGATGGGAAAAGAGGCATTTTGTACAGGATGTGGGTTTGTTTTGGCAAACCGGGCACGATGACGGCATGGAATTCAATATCAATAGCCGGCAGACCAAAGACATCCTGCGAGGTGCACCGAGTTATCGCCCTTCGTTTAACGCGTATATGTGGGCCGATGCGGTTGCCATTGCTCGCATCGCCAATTTGGCTGGCGACAAGCCAACAGCCGAACGATTCCTTGCCAAGGCGTCGTCGATCAAGGACAGGGTTCAAGCTTTGCTCTGGGATGACAAGCGGCATTTCTTTTTTCCGATGTTTCGCGACGACGAAGAACGCGATGGACACATGATCCAGGCGAGAACATTGACCTATCAAACCGGGCAATTTGCGGGCGATTCCCATGGCCGCGAGTTGATTGGGTATGTCCCTTGGCAATTCAATATGCTCGATCGCGGAAAGGGGTTCGAGATCGCTTGGCAATCATTGATGTCGAACGACGCTTTCTATGCCGACTTCGGTCCAACAACGGTCGAACGAAACGATCCGATGTTTTTGCTTAAGAACTCTTGCTGTTGGTGGAGTGGCCAATCATGGCCTTATGCAACGACGCAGACTTTGAAGGGATTGGCCAACCTTTTGCAAAACGAGGAACAATCTTTTGTTTCCTCATCCGACTACGTCAAGCTTTTGCAGATTTACGCTCGATCCCATCGCAAGGATGGAAAGCCATATCTTGCAGAAGCACTGCATCCTGACTCGGGTTCGTTCGAAGGACACGACGGGTACAACCATAGCGAACACTATTTTCATTCTGGCTACTGCGACTTGGTGATTTCAGGTCTCGTCGGTCTGACGACGCGCGATGACGACGTCCTCGAAATCCAACCGCTGGCGCCGAGCGAATGGGATTATTTCGCACTCGACGATGTTCCCTATCGAAATCACTTGATCAGCATCCTTTGGGATCGTGCTGGAACACGATATTCAGTCGGGCAAGGGTTCACGGTTTTGGTCGATGGAAAACTCTCGATGCATTCGGAAAAACTAGAATCACTTAGGGGATCGATTGCGATCGTGGATCGGTCTGAAACGAAGCCTACGGTTTCAACTTGCAATTTTGCCGTCAACAACGATGGCACTTATTATCCTCGCATGACGGCGTCGTTCACTTCGCCGCAGAGCTCAATCGCCAAACTAAACGACGGCAACTATTGGTACGTTCCGCATCCACCCAACCGATGGACTTGCCAGGGGTCGCCCAATGCCAGCGACTGGGTGGTTCTTGATTTTGGTGTCGTTCGAAGCCTCCAAACTCTGAAACTGTTTTTTCTAGACGACGGCGATAGTCGCGATACCGACGTAAGGGTGCCGAAATCGATAGATGTCGAGGCTTGGGTCGATGACCATTGGGCCACGGTGGAATTGCCTGCAGCTCTAACGAGCGACCCGTCCAAGCCGTCAGCACTTCGAGGGCATACAGCCACGGAGATTTCGTTGAATGCGATGCGCACATCGAAACTAAGAGTTCGCCTGGAGCACCAACCTAAGTTTTCGTCTGGGTTGACCGAGATCGAAGCGTGGGGCGAGGCGACATTGCCATTGGAACTTGTTCCGCCCCCCGCAGGAAACCTCGCTTACAATCCAAACGCGGATGGGTTCCCAAAAGCAAAGGCGTCTTTTTCGGATCGTTTCGGTGGACTACCCTCAAAAGCCATTGATGGCAGAACTGTCTTTTTACCGACGCCCATGAATCGCTGGACAAGCTATGAATCGAAGAGCGCGACCGACTGGTTAGAAATCGACTTCGGCAAATCGCTTGAGTTCCGGCGGCTGGAGATGGCCATTTATGATGACCGGGGCGGTGTTCAGCCTCCAGCCAAGGTAATGATTCAGCACTGGACCGGCACGGAGTGGAGAGATACTACGGACTTGAAGACGAGCCCAGAGAAACCTGCTGGAGGACAATGGAACGTCGCAACCTTTTCTCCAGTTCAATCGAGCAAAGTGCGAATCGTGTTTACACATGAGGGTGTGGCCCGCAGCGGCGTAACGGAAGTGTTGGTTTGGAATGATTAGTTCGTTGCAATTGTTCCGCTTGCTTCGAAACTAGAACAGGTTCCAGACCGTGAAGTTTCGTCCCAAGGCGAATTCCCATTATTTTAGCCACCTTGCGAGTAGTCAGGGTTTGCAACTTCATTTATTCTACGAGCATTCCAAACGCCCTGCGACACCGCAAAAAGACAACAAAAAATGCACATCAACAAGGCCCTTATCACTGCCGCCGGCCCCGGACAATCCGCTTTGCCCTTGCAACGACTGGTCGATCGCGATGGTGTCGAGAAAACCGCGCTCGAGATGATCATCGAGGACGTGGCATCGGCCGGAATCGAATCGGTCGCCATCGTTATCAGCCCAGGCAATGAGGATGCGTATCGCCGAGCCGCGGGCACTTACTTAGACCGACTTACGTTCGTAATCCAATCGGAACCGAACGGGTATGGGCAAGCGATCCTTTGCGCCAAACCTTTTTTGGAAGACTCACCGTTTTTGCATTTAGTTGGTGACCATCTCTACTTGAGCAGTCAGGGAAGAGGTTGCGCAGAACAACTGATTGACTTAGCCACATCCGAAGGATGTTCTGTCTCGGGTGTTCAACCTACCAAGGAAAAGATGCTCCCATTCTTTGGTGCCATCGGAGGTCTGCGCTTACCTCAAACGGATCGTCTTTATGAAGTTAAGCGAGTCATCGAAAAACCAACTCCAACGATCGCTGAACAGGAGCTCACCATCGCGGGCTTCCGAAGCGGCATCTACCTTTGTTTCTTCGGAATGCATGTTCTCAACTCGACGACCATCGAGATTCTTGAACGGCTCGTTGCAAGCGAGAACCGCCCAGTGTCACTTGCAGAAGCCCTCAATGAACTTGCGAGTCGCGAACGTTTTCTTGCATGTGAAGTCGAAGGCCACCGATACAACATCGGTATCAAGTACGGACTCTTGCATGCGCAACTGGCATTATCCCTTTCCGGAGTGGATCGTGACCGAGTGCTAAGCGATATGGTTGAACTCCTGGCAACACAGAAATAGACCGCATACGGGGCTTTGCTCCACCGCACTTTGCTCCACCGCACTTTGCTCCACCGGGCTTTGCTCCACCGAGATTAAGATGACTGACCCTACAAGAGTTGCAATGCACACGCAGACATCAACACCAAAATCGACAAACCCTTGGATTGAAACCATTCTCTCGCTTGACGAGTCGGTACGGCATCGGACCTTAGAATCTTTGTGTGCTGGTCTAGATACCTCCGCCCTGATCGCAGCTTCCGACGCCTTAGATGTGTTTCGCCGCAACTCCGGAAACTTGTATCATCGCGTTCGAGCCCATTTCTTTCTCGCAGCCATCTATCGGTACCATTTACCCAAAACGTTTCCGGAGTCCCACTCTGGGTTATTGCCTTACGAAGCCTATCAAAATATTCTCGGTCGCCGATTTCCTGAAGCGATCGATCAGTTACTTGTGGTACAACGCAGCCAAGGCCCTACGCTGGCGATTGCAAGTGCCCTTTCGCGTGCCTATCACCAACTTGGGATACAAACGCTTGCGGACCAGGTCCGGCGGAGCGTTCGAACGGTGCGAGGTAACCAATGGATGTTTCGCGTTGGGCACCCCAGCGAGCATCCGTTGCGGTTGGAGAAACGGCTCTACCAAAAAGATCCCGCAACAGGCGATTTCCCAATTCTTTGCGAGAAGACCAGTGTTCGCATGGATTTCTCTCATTCGGGATGGAGTGACATCTTCTTTCTCGGAATGGATTACCCCGAAGGAGCGCGCGTGTTAAACGCATCGGTAGACCTGGGCGTGTACGGCCAGGATGCAACCCCTCGACCACCGGTAGAAGCTTACTTGCGAGTCATCGATCGTCCAGTGCTGCGATTGATAAGTACCGATTTGGGCGTAGAAGCTGAGATCACTGAAATCGACGAAGTGTTCGACTTCGCAAAAGACTATTTGGGGTTACTTAAATCTGCTTTGATCGCGTCGGGTGTCGTGCCACCAGCCATGGAAGGTTGCCACCGCAAGATGGCTGAACTGCTCAAGACACTGATCGGTCAAGAAGGACTTGGGTTGGAACTGGTATCGAAAGTGAATGACATACCCAAGGGATCTCGTTTAGCTGTGTCCACGAATTTGTTAGGCTCTTTGATCGCAGTATTGATGCGAGCCACAGGACAAGTCTCTGCGCTCGAAGGGGGCCTTGAACTGAGGGACCAGCGATTGATCACCGCCCGCGCGATTCTTGGCGAATGGCTTGGTGGTTCGGGGGGTGGTTGGCAAGATTCGGGTGGAGTATGGCCCGGTATCAAACGCATTGAAGGTGTTTTGGCAGGCAGTGATGATCCAGAGTTAGGCATCAGTCGCGGTAGGCTTTTGCCACAGCACACTATTTTGCAAGACGACAAAATCTCGGCGGAAGCTCGCCAAGCACTTCAAGATAGCCTTGTTTTGATCTACGGTGGGATGGCCCAAAATGTCGGACCGATCTTAGAAATGGTGACCGAAAAATACCTGGTGCGTGCGGAAAAAGAGTGGCTCGCTCGCCTCGAAGCACAGCGACTCTTCGAAGGAATTGTCGAGGCGCTGCAGCGGGGAGATATTCGACGTGTGGCAAACCTGACGACGCAGAATTTTGTCGGACCTCTACAAACAATTATCCCTTGGTGCACGAACCGGTTCACCGATTCGATGATCGAACAATGTCGAGCACGGTGGGGCGACCGCTTTTGGGGATTTCTAATGCTCGGTGGGATGTCCGGCGGAGGCATGGGCTTCTTCTTTGATCCCACGGTTCAGAAAGAAGCCAGGGATTGGCTACTCCACGCATTGGTCAGTACCAAGCGTGAGATGCAAATGCGTTTGCCATTTGCAATGGATCCCGTCGTTTATGACTTCGCAGTCAATGACCGAGGGTCATGGGCGGAACTTCTCAGCGGCGAATCGGCGACGATGCCCGACGGCTACTATGCAATCTTGGCTCCGAAGTTGATTCGAAAAGATATTCGCGAATTAAGCGAGCAATCGCATCGCGAACTGATGCGATTGAATCGTTCGTGCCGCGAAGGTGATGGGCGGGCCCGATGGTTGTTAGATCGCATATTGCCGCACGCTCAAACGGAAACAGATACGAAGGCTCATCTTTACGAATTGCTACGGGTTCACGGTTTTGACCGCCAACAGCACGAGCAAGTCCGAAGTGAGTTGCTGTCCGGACGAATTGGGCTTTCCGAGAATCGATTGTCTCCTGGGACAAATATCCAGGATGTTGCGTTGGATGACGTGATCGACTTGCGGAACGCATCGAAGGACCACCGGGAGCACTCGGTCGAATCCAAATCAGGACGTAACGCATTGTCGTCTGGTCAGGTTGCCGTGGTGACGCTTGCGGCAGGCGTTGGCTCGCGTTGGACTGGCGGTGCAGGCGTCGTCAAAGGGCTACACCCTTTCTGCAAATTCGCAGGCAAGCATCGTAGTTTCATCGAAACACACCTGGCAAAGAGTCGTCTCACGTCGGAGCAGTTCGGTTGCTCCGTATCCCACGTTTTCACGACGGGTTACTTGACACACGCACCGATCGAAAAATACTTGGCCCAATGCAGCAACTATAATTACAAAGGGAGAGTTCACTTATCGAAAGGAATGTCCGTTGGATTGCGAACGATTCCAACGGCCAAAGACCTCCGTTTTTTTTGGGAGGAAATGTCGCACCAAGTCCTCGATGAACAACAACAAAAGGTTCGTGAGAGCGGTCAATCGGCTATCATGGGCTGGGCAAAATCTGCGGGAGAAGCGAGCGATTACACCGATAACCTGCCGGAGCAATGCATGCATCCTGTTGGCCACTGGTATGAGATTCCGAATATGCTTCGGAACGGATTGTTGTATCGAATGCTGATCGAGCAACCGTCGCTCAAGTACCTATTGCTACACAATATCGATACGTTGGGTGCACACTTGGATCCATTGGTTCTGAGCAAACACATCGATTCGGGTGCTTGTCTCAGTTTTGAAGTGATCAGCCGACGGATTGACGATCGTGGCGGCGGGCTGGCTATGGTTGACGGCAAAAGACGATTGCTTGAAGGAATGGCCATGCCAAACGATCGAGATGAGTTTGCCTTGTCGTATTACTCCTCCATGACAACTTGGATCGATATCGACCAACTCCTTGCAGCATTTCGCATCAATCGTTCTCAGTTGGCCAATTCGGAACTGGTCGATCTGAGCGTGCGGACTGTGGGGGCGAGAATGCCAACGTACATTACGATCAAGGATGTAAAGAAGCGGTGGGGACTCGGACAGGAAGACGTGTTCCCCGTTACGCAGTTCGAAAAACTCTGGGGCGACATGAGCACGCTTTCGAATGTGACATGCGAATACATTGCAGTGGATACCATGCGCGGTCAGCAATTGAAGGAACCCGGCCAATTGGATGGCTGGGTTCGCGATGGCTCGGCGGCATACGTTGAGCAGTTATGCAAATGGGCCGAATAGTTACAGGTACATGCCTTGGAACGCAAAGTATCCCAGGGCTGCGATCGTCATTGGAATCCCATATGGGAGCAAGACCATTTGCGACTTGCGTTCTGCGGCTCGTTGGAATAGTGCCTCTGGATCACGGACCTCAACGAACTCACCGATCAACATATTGAACTGCTGGAAGTGTTTTCTCCAGCGACCGCTGTATGCGATCATCATAATCGCCATCGCTCCGCCGACGATGGCGGTTGATGCAAAGATGTTCCAAGTGTGTTCGGCGTGCACCCAAGCACCGATGCCTGCAAGCAATTTGACGTCGCCGGCACCCATGCCGCCGACCATATAGATACCGTAAAGGAGTGCCAGTCCAAACGATGTGGCGAGGAGACTCCAACCGAGTCCAGCCAGACCGCCCGATGCAAAGCTATAGAGCCAGCCCGAGATGATCATCGGAAACGTAATCCAGTTGGGGACCTTGAGTTTCCACCCATCGATCACTGCGGCGATAACTAATACAATTGAGACAAACCAAATGTGCCAGTGGTTAATAATGCCTTCCACTAGGATTGAGGTATTCATAAGAGTCAGTCCTGAGCAAATGCTACGAAAAATGGTCTTCTCGGTTAGATAATTTAAATGAATAACAACAACGAATCTTGGCTCAACGCGGAGCGAGGATCCATACCATTGCTACGACGAACAGCGTACCGCAAAAGCAGACGATCTCCCAGAGGCCGCTAACCGCCTCGATAGGAAAGAACGCTTGAGTCATTGGGTAACGCCTGTTTTTAAGTTGAGATTGTTTTGAAAAGAACAAAGAACCCGGCGGATCGATCTGCACACGCTGATCGATCGCCGGTTCTGATTCAAAGATTCAAGTGAGCCCTAAGGCCCACTGAAAGGAGGACTCCACCGACTGCTTCGCTGAGGTTAGCCAAGCAAAAGACGGAGCCTAGCTTGAGCTCCCAAGCTGATTTGCAATTGTCGTAAACGACGAACTCGTCCGTTTGCCCAAGGTAGACACAGCGGTCAAGCAAACAACGACTATGAGCGACAACATAACAGCATATTCAACTGCAGTTGGTCCGTCTTCACTTTTCAGGAAACGTTTCAATGCATTTTTGATTGATCTCATTGTTCTTCCTCTAAGGTTCGATTTTAAGTCACGAAAAGTCTGCTGGACTTGCCAAGACTCAAAACTAGCTCGCTGACCCAAGTTGGTTTGCAATGTTGGTAAACGTGGAATTCGCGTTCTTGCCGAGGCTGGTAACAGCGGTCAAGCAAACAACGATAATGAGGGACAACATAACAGCGTATTCAACAGCTGTTGGTCCATCTTCACTCTTCAAGAAACGCTTCATCTTCATGGCGAAACTCTTCATTTTTTTACCCTCCGACAGGTATCTCGGTCTTACCGAGGTGAACAACAAAACACTAATCCCTCAGAATTCTGCCTGAATTCATCGCCATGATTTCAGAAGTTTCCGGGGGCAACAAGAAGCTGTCGTAACAGCCGGCGTTTTACACTTGTAACGCCACTTGAAACTTAGGACACTTTTCGGAACAGTCAAACTTTGACGTCTCGAAAGTTGAGTGTTTTTTGTAAAGATATTCTCTTTTTTGGGATTCGCTTGCTTGCGTTCGGAGAATCGATTCTCATTGTAACGATTTTAACATCTGGGATGGCTCAGGGTTGCATCGTCAAGATTGCTGTACCGGTTGTCAACAACTGGAATCTCAACGCACCTTTATCATAGGGCGGTCGTTGACGAAGAGCTGGGGCACATGAACCAGGTCGATAGTGATCGCCATTGTAGCTATACTTCAATGGTGGATTCACGTAAGAAAGATACGGTAGGAATGCTGCGGTGGAGTAAAATCTCACTCCAGATAGAATGGGCTGCAGAGCCGGAACGCGCTCGTGACCATGTTGCTCGAGCATCGTATCTTCAAAATAAGTTGGCTGATGACAAAAAACGGGTGCGGTCCACGTCTTGTAATCAAGAGACCATTGGCCGAATCGGTCAGTACCAAAGGGCAAAGGAATCATGTTCGGCAAACGACCCGCTACAGCATCCTCTGGTGCGGAACCTTTTGCTCTTTCACTGCCGATCTCACTGATGGAGATATTTGGGACGGTAAGAGCGGGTAAGACGATCGGACCTCGATCCTTCGCCATGGATCGTTGCGATGACTTAACGTCGTCAATGCTAGCAAATCGTTCAGCAGGGTCGTTGCTTGTAGGCGTCAAAAACTCGCTTTCGTTCGCCTCAGTCCTGGAGTCTTTCGGCGCCTCGGATGGAGGTAGTGCATTGAGGATCACACGATTCGGCATTGGGGGCTCCTGCTTCCGGAGAAGGTTCTCTTGTGCCGCCGCGAATTGCACGAGCAAGCCAGCGCCGACTCCCGTGAGAACAGGAAAAGCCGAGCGGCCGAACGATGCGATATGAGTTGCCGTCTTAGCTAACTTGAGTGACATGATGCCACCTGCTGGTAAAGTGTTCGAAAAAAGTCGACCTAGGGGTAAGCCCAATGCTGAAACATTGGTGGTCGACTTATTGGTGGTTCTCGGCATAACCCATCCATTCGCTTAAGGATTGCAACGAGAATTCAAGTTGTACGCACCGCGGCCTTCGATCCAGCTAGTCTTTGTCGGCAATGTTTATCTGTCTTAAGGCCATCCGCAAGCCGCAAGCGATCGCTGGATTGCCTGCATTGTGAAGCCGGGGGTAGACATCCGTGCTTACGATGACACAGCCGACAAAAGTCAAAGTAGTAGTCACATTCCATGTGCCGTCCACCTGGAATCCTGGCACACCTGGAATCCTGGCAAAAGCTCAACTGCGAACGGCACGGCAGAGCGTGCCTGCTACTTTTGTCGTTCCGTTCACGGATTTGATTGAAACAGTCGGATATTTTTGAATTCGACCCACAT
The DNA here is from genome assembly GCA_021736575.1 of Pirellula sp. Lineage (GTDB taxonomy): Bacteria > Planctomycetota > Planctomycetia > Pirellulales > Pirellulaceae > JBKCUI01. The sequence goes on from JAIPFP010000063.1 coordinate 19,978, forward strand.
CGGCTTGCCCGCGTGCAGTTGCAACGCAACGATTCCTTCATTTAAGGCGAGGTTTGGCTCGTTGTCGGTGAAGTCAAGAATGAGCCGATCGTTCAGGTAGTGCTTGATATTGTTCCCCTTGCCGATGATTACGACATCGTTCCAGTTGTCGAGCTTAAATAGCTTCTTGAACTCCTCGGTTTCGATCAAGCTTCCCGTGACTTTCTTTCCGTCCGCTTCCCAACTTGCTTTTTCGCCAACCAAGCAGATTCGTCCTCTTTTGCCTCCTTCGTCATAGATAAAGCCCGAGATGTTTGGGAATCCAACTTCGTTTCTTAGCTCATGTTGATAGCCACGAACGACCCATTTGTTCTTGACCTTGTCGTCGACAATATGCTTCGAACGATACTGTATTCCCGAATTATTGGTCGCGTTGCAGCGGAAAGAAAGCCGAAGATCGAAATCCTTGACGGTGCCGTCTTTCCATAGGATGAATGTGTTGCCGGCGGCTGCATTCTCTGGAGTGGTTTCGCCATGAATCACGCCATCTCGCACCGACCACAACCTTGGATCACCGTCCCATCCACTTAAATCCTTGCCATTGAAAATACTTTTCATGCCAGCCGATTCGACGGGCGCCTTTTGAGGTTGTTGGGCAATGATAGTCGGGCAGCAAACAAAGCAAAATGCAATCGACAACAGGTTACGAATCATGAACGACTCCAGAAAGAGAGGAAAGTGAATGGATGCTTATTTCAGCCCAAGCGTTGGCTCGAGACCAAACATATGATTTAAATTTTGAACAGCCGCACCGCTTGCGCCCTTAACCAAATTGTCAATTGCCGACACGAGGACAATTCTTGGTCCATTTTCGCGTACGGTAATGTCCACATAGTTGGTTCTCGCAACGAATCGAGTGGCAGGCAGATGCGAAACCACTCTCACAAAGGAGCTCGCATCGTAATAGGTATTCAAGCACTCGCGAATTTGATTGGGTGATGCCCCCGAAGCCTTATGAACGTAAATGGTCGACAGAATGCCGCGTTCCATGGGCACCAGATGCGGTGTGAAGACAACCTCAGGCTCAATACCGCTATAGCGATGAACGATATCCACGATCTCGGGTTGGTGGCGATGATTGCCAACCGAGTAGGCGGAAATGGTCTCGTTCACTTCGCAATAAAGATTTCCTAGCTTGGGGGTACGTCCGGCGCCGCTTACCCCAGACTTGCTGTCGACAATGATGTCTTGAGGAGAAATCAGCCCTTCTTTGAGTAGGGGGGCTAGGGGCAAGATCGCTGAAGTTGGGTAGCATCCAGGATTCGCAATGAGCTTGCAGTCGCGAAGGTCGTTGGGAAACAGCTCGGGCAATCCATACGGCGTGGAGCCCAAACGACCCGCGTCCGGATGCACTTCACCGTACCACTTTTGGTACAAGGCAGGGGTGCTCAATCGGTAGTCTGCCGAAAGATCGATGACTCGGCAACCTGCGTCCAACAACTGCATAACATGGTGCGCCGAAGCCCCGTGTGGCAAGCAGGAGAACGCAACATCGCATCGCTCTGCTACTTGAACGGGTGATAAATCCTCGACGGCAATTCTCAAGCGGCGAACCAAGCTTGGATGCATATCCGCGATCATACTGCCGTCCGCCTGGCGACTGGTTGCCGCAACGATTTGAACGCCGGGATGATTGAGCAGTAGATCGATGGCTTCGATAGCCGTGTAACCAGACGCGCCAATAATGCCTACACGAATCATTGTGGATTGGTTTTCTTATTTCGTAAGGGGCGTAGGGGGAGCAGTAAAAGGCTGAATCGCCAACGCCGGATTCTACCAAAAATGTCATTCTTCGCCATTCGCTGGCAGACTCTGCAAGCCGCAATTGCATTGTGTGTTACGGAAAATGCCGAAGTGGTGTCCCCATGCGGTTGTTGGGAAAACGTAAGATGGGCCTCTGAGCCCGTCGGCTGCCAAAAACGCAATCCGCGCACGGGGCCGGAGCCCCATGCTACGGTAGGGCTAGCCAGTTGGTAGCGTTACCCTAAGCCGTAATCGCCGTAGTGTGGGCCTCTGAGCCCGCACGACAGCTGGCCCCACCCCAATGAGTCTAAACGCGTCGTCTGCACTATGATGTCTACGTGCCTGACAACGTCCAAAACGAAGATGCAACTAAAAAGAAAAACGCACTCCCGAGGCGAGAGTGCGTTTCAAGATCATTCAGATTTGACTTAGTCTAGATTACTTGCGACGGAATCGTCGAACAACTAATCCCAACGCGACAAGACCAACGAGCGCAATCGAGGTAGGCTCTGGAACCCCAGACGCGGTCAGCGTCATAGTATTCGAGAAGAACGTGTTCCCGTTGGTCGTGCTTTGATTGAGGGTGATCGTCAGATTTGCGTCGGTCGCATCTCGAATATTCGCAGCAAACAGAGATCCCGCCGAGAAAAATCCCTTGTAAGTGATCGTACGGTTGCCATTACCAGCAACGATTTCAGTGGCAAGGGTGTCCGAAAGCAATGCGCTCGACGTGAAGGTCCCGAAAGTAGCATTGGACAAGACAAATCCCCCGCCAGTAGGCATTGGAGTTGTGAGCACGAAATCCGCCCAAGTGGTTGTGAAGTTGGGTGCCTGGGTAAAATCCAGGGAACCAGCTGTCTTGGTAACGGCAGTAACGTTCCTAGTGTCCAAAACAGTTCCACTCGAGGCGTTTTGCGGCGTGCCGCTGAAAGATGCCCCACCACTAATAAGGCCTGCCTGTGCCGTCGCGCCGCCAAGCATCATCGCGGCAACTGCTGCCAAGCCCAAAAACACTAATCTCATCATCTTTAATCCCTCCCCAAATTTTGGGTCATCAAGTATTCAGATATCAACGCTATCGCCGGGAGCGATGACACGTCTAAAAACAGCTTAATCGAACGTTCAAGTAGAACACTGCAATCACCACCACTATAATGACGACATAATGACGACTATAAAAACAAAAAATTCGATCTTTCTGGAAATATATGCGACATTCCACGGAGAACCGAACCAAGTATTATGAACTAATCGAATCTCACGGGAACACTCTTCGCCATCCAAGAGTAGATTAGCCACAGTAATTGCAAAATGTATCACGGAAAATGCCGAAGTGGTGTCCCCATGCGGTTGTTGGGATAACGTAAGACGGGCCTCTGAGCCCGTCGGCTGCTAACAAAGCAATTCGCCCACGGGGCCGGAGCCCCATGCTACGGCTGGCTCAGCAATTCTCCGTAGTGTGGGCCTCTGAGCCCGCACGACGGCGGATTAAGCAATTTTCGCAAGGATCAGAGTCCTCGTGCTGCGGGTAACTCTTCGAGTGTCGAAGACGTCGTTTGTACCAACGAAAAAACGAAAAAATCCGTTGCTGGAACAGCCCAACACTGGACGCGTCACATTTTCGTTGCTATCCCTTCTTCTCGACCGGTTTTTCCGCTGACTTCTCAATCGGCTTCAATACAGCATTTACCAAAACATTAAATCATCCAAGGCTCTTGCTGCTGTTCGGCGATGATATCCCGAATCGTGGTGCGAAGTTCCGCGAGCACCATCGCAGTTGCTCCCCAGACAAAGTGTTCTCCAACGCGAAATCCCGGCGCTTCGTATTCGATTGACCCTTTCCGCATGATGCCAACGGTAATCGCTTCGTCTGCGATCAAATCCCGGAGCGGCATCAAGATCAATTCGGCAACTTCGTCCGGATTGGGGCGAAAGGATGGACGCAACGAACATACACCCACCATCGGTGTCACCATATGTCGGCTAGCGTACACGTATACGGGCTTCAGTTGGCAGACGGGTTGAAGGTACTCGGTCGTGCACCCAAGCTCTTCGCCAAACTCACGACAAGCCGTGCGCCAGACCGTTTCACCGGAGTCCGAGCGGCCGCCTGGCAACGAAACTTGTCCTCCGTGGTCGGCCATTTGAGTTGGCCGAAGCGTCAATGGGATCGTCCATTCGGAATGAGCGATCGGGATCAAACTGATAAGGACGGCCGCTTGATGCGCAAAGCGAGGTGCAGGGCCTCTATGTCGGCCGTACGCGAATTCAGGAGCCAACGCACGATGCGCAGCGCAACCCACGCGACGATCTTCAGGCTTCGAAATCCTGCGTCGGATTAACTCCGGAAGATTGGAAAGCGTGGCGCTATCAAGCATTTCGGTTCGTTCTCCATTCTATGGAATCTTGAGAGACGGTTTTGACGGCTCAGGCTCGGAAACGTACGTTAGCCATCCCCTATTCTAATCATTTTCAACAAATTAGTTCCGTAAGGCGAGCAGCAGACTGAAAACGAACAATCATAACCCGCTATGTAAGTGAGAGATCTGCAAAATTGTCGCTCACTTACGCTTCGAGTTGGGATACTGCAATCTGCCGCTCGACTAAGTCAAAAACTCAATTGCTGGAATTAGTTGCATTATCTGGGGTTAATGGGATAATGCCCGGCTAAATCGGTCGGCGAAGCGATTCGGTGACTCGATGAAGCCAATCTGGTCCATTGACTGTGTTGGCGATCGATAGAACCTCATAGCAATAGGAGCAAAAGTATGTTGCGACGAAAATCTTCATGGGCCTTGAGCCTCGCGTTGCTGATTCCGTGTGCCTACCTGAGCGCGGACAGTGGTATGAAGGAAGGCACACCAGACATGAAACATGCTGGAGCGATGGCGTTCGCCCCACACGGCGTGCTATTGGTCGGAGATACGGTCGGCGCTGCGATTTTTGCGATCGACACGGGCGATAACCAAGCTGCGGCAACTGCTGCATCGGTTAACATCGAAAAAATCAACGAAAAAGTCGCGGCCATGATCGGAAGCAGCGCCGAAGAAACCGTCATTAACGACATGGTCGTGAACCCGCTCAGTGGCAATATTTACCTGTCGGTTTCGCGTGGTCGTGGGCCAAGCGCTGCACCCGTGATTTTCAAAGCGGATGCCAAGGGTGCATTGTCCGAAGTTAGCCTAACGAAAGTGAAGTTTAGCAAAGCGGCGTTTGCGAACGCTCCCGACTCGAAAGAGGGTGCACGCAATCCGCGAATGAGTGCCATCACCGATATCCAATACATGGATGGCAAAGTTGTGGTCGCAGGGCTTTCGAACGAAGAATTCGCCTCCAAACTGCGATTGATGAACTATCCCTTTGATGGTAACGAGCAATCGACCAGCGTCGAAGTTTATCACGGTGCTCACGGTAAACTAGAAACGGCTTCGCCTGTCCGCACCTTTGTGACCTATGAAAACAGCGTGTTAGCTGCTTATACTTGCACTCCGCTCGTCAACATTCCCATTGGCGATCTCAAGCCAGGAACCAAGACGCAAGGCAAAACCATTGCAGAACTGGGCAACATGAATCAGCCACTCGACATGATTGTCTACAAGAAAGGTGACCAAGATTACCTGCTGATGGCAAATTCCGCTCGAGGCGTAATGAAACTAAAGTTAAGCAAAAACGATATCGAGGGAACCAAAGCGATCACATCGCGAATTGCGGATACCGCTGGCCTTCCTTACGAGACCATCAAAGACTTAAAGGGTGTTGTGCAACTCGATAAACTGAACGCAAAGCAAGCGGTTCTGCTGGTCAGTAACGAAGGGCGTCAAGATATACGAACCATCGATTTGCCGTAGAGCGAGGCGCTGTATCACCCAGGTTACACCGGAAGGACGCGAGCCCTCCGGTGATGACCCATGTCGCCGAGAAAAGAAGAGTCAAAACCGTTGTTGTCACCACCACCCTTTGCTGTCGTCGCTTTCCTTCTCTCTGTTTTGATGGGTAGCATCGTTCGAGGGCAAGAAGATAGAACGTTAGCCAAGGTGTCAACCCAGAGCCAACAGGTCGGAACGTCCGCCATTTCCGTCGAACTTCGAGAGACCTCCAACTTATCCATCTTCGCCGTTCGCGGGTTGCCGAATGTGGATCGCTTACGAACCCTCGATGCTGAGCAATTATCAAAGCTGGTTACCATCCGAGTCCAACCAATAAAGGGCGATGTCGTGCTTCCATCGCTGCTTGGAACCTTCTCCTTTGTCGATGGGGAGTTGCTATTCCAAAGCCGTTTTCCGTTGAGCGATAGCGTTCGCTATCAAGTTGAATTATCCAGTCAACTTGATGATCCTATGCGAATCCTTCCATCGCTCCTGTTTTCGACGCATCCCAAACCGAAGCTGCCCGCTGCATCCGTCTCGGCAGTCTATCCTTCCTCGGATGTTCTGCCGGAGAATTTGCTGAAGTTCTACGTGCACTTTACGGCTCCGATGAGTCGCGGCGAAGCCTATCAACGGATCCATCTGATGCACGGAAATAACGAAGTAAAGTCACCCTTCCTGGCGTTAGGCGAAGAGCTATGGGACACCGAACAAACGCGGTTCACCCTATTCGTTCATCCGGGGCTGGTTAAACGTGGCGTTAAACCACGCGAAGACAGCGGTCCACCCATGAGCAGCGGCAACGAGTACTCACTGCGGATTGACTCATCTTGGCAAAGCGCAGACCGACAGCCTCTTGCCTCGACTTATGTCAAGAAATTTCGCGTAGTGGATGCGGATGATCAGCAGCCGAACCCAACGACGTGGAAAATCGGAACGCCCAAGGCCAATACGACGGAGCCCGTGACGCTGACTTTCGATGAATCATTGGACCATGCCATGCTGAATCGTGTGTTGGTTGTTCGTGGTCCGTCGGGCATTCGGATTGAGGGGGACACGACCGTGGAACAGCATGAGACTCGTTGGAGTTTCAAGCCTGCGAATCCTTGGAAAAGCCACGACTACAGGGTCGAGATCGCCACGAATCTCGAAGATTTAGCGGGCAATAGCTTGGCGCGCCCCTTCGAAACCAAGATAGTCGATGAGTCAGACCAGAACGACAGAGCCAAAGTAGCGACGCAAATTGCCGTCGATTTTTTTGTGCAATAAGCGATCGACTTTGAGGCGGAACAGCGCAAGCTGTCTGGTGAGGATTCGCCCACCAATGCTGGACAATCCTTGTAAAGTCAACGAAAAATTTCCATGTCCAAAGCGACACTCGATCAGACTGACAAAATGCTGCCAAGTTCCATCTCGCAAGTCCTCTATGCCGTCGTTGGTTTCTGTTTGATCGCATTTAACAACCCGCATAGGGTCGTCGCGCAAGGCTCGGTTGATATGGAGTTCGTCGACAGCGCAAGCGGTGAACCTGTCTTGGCAAGGATGATGTTCACCAAGTCGACCAGAAAAGTTACTCGGCCTAAAAAGCTTCTTTTCTCCGGAGATCAATGGCTTGCCGAACCCAAGTTTCCGCTTTCGGTTCCCAATGGAGATTTTGAATTCATTGTCCGGCGTGGCCCTGAGTTCACTGAAATACGAGGGGGCTTTACCATCGAGCCGCGAGCCAAAGATGTGGTTCTAGTGGAAGTCCCGCGAGCCATCGATATGCATGCCGAACACTGGTAT
>JAIPFP010000064.1 GCA_021736575.1 Pirellula sp.
TGTTGTCCTTTTGGACAATGAACCAATTGGGCATCGAAGTTCCCCCAGACGCGGTTGCGGCAACGGTTAATTTCTTGCTCGCATCCCAAGAAAACACGGGAGGATGGCCCTACCAATACAAGAGCCCGGGGGTCACACAGATGCCACCTTCCAACTCCTTAACCGCTGCTGGACTTTCTGCGCTGCTGATTGGCGGAGATATGCTTGGGCTTTATCGAAGCAAGCAGCAAGAGAATCAAGAGGAGGAAGGGATCATTCCACTCGCATTCCGTCGCGTTCTATCCGAAGCACAACGCCCCAAACTTAATTTTGACAAAAGCCGAGTGGATGCGTCGAGCAAACGCAGCGAAGCTTGGTTTGCTGCCAATCCTTACACTCGCGATGCCAACTTCCATTATTACTACGTCTACAGTCGCGAGCGATACGAGTCATTTTTGGAGATCACCAAAGGCAAGCAATCGAAAAGCCCTGACTGGTACAACGACGGGGTTCGAATGCTGATGGAGGCCCAAGATGACAAAGGATCGTGGGGTGCAAAGGGGGATGTCTCCACGTTTCTCCCTCCCCCCGTTGCAACCTCATTTGCCATTTTATTCTTGATACGAAGCACCCAGAAAGCCATCGGTGATTTGAGCGAAGCCCTCAACAAAGGCATTGGTGAACTGCCTGACGATGTCAGTTCGATTGCAACCAGCGGAGGCAAAATCGTCAACAAAAATTCGGCGACCTCCATCGACGAAGCTTTAAAGATGCTTGAGGATGACAGCAAAGCGGACGGAGAAGATGCTTTGGCTCCGGACAAAATGCTCTTGGCAACGGATCCCAAACAACGCCAAGAACAAATCAATCGATTCGTGCGTTTGCTCAATGCGAAAGACTACAAGGCACGGCAGGTGGCCGCAAAGATGCTCGGTCGCGGTGACAGCCTAGACGTCGTTCCGTCCCTGATCTATGCGTTAACCGATCCGGACCCGCGAGTCCCCTTCTATGCGGAACAATCCTTGCGACTTATCTCACGCCAATTGGATACGTATCACTTACCGAAAAAAGAAAAAATTTCGGATCAAGATAAAAACCGAGCTGCCGCACAATGGAAGAAGTGGTTCCTGGGGCTCCGACCCGATTATGTTTTCGTAGACTAACCTGAAACCGAACACTTATATGTCCTCAACCGATCCAACCAAGAGTATCTTGCACGTCGATGAAACATCGATGCGAACCAACAAAGTGGACCAGACCTCCAGTCTGTTGTTGAGCTTGGCGCTGCTCATCGGACTGGCAGTGTTGATGCTTGGGCTGCTGTTTTTTCTGCGAGCCATGTCCTCATCCGCACAAGTAATCATACTTGAGCCGGAACGCATTGCTGGCCGCGGTGATAACGCCGAAGGAACTGAGCGAGACTTTGACCCGCCCGCTGCGGATGAGGTCGAGCAGTTGACTGAACCTGCCGTCGAACAGACGCTTCAAATGGTAACCGAAACGATCAGCATGATTTCTTCGTCGCTCGAAAGCATGGAATCGAGCATGACCGGCAATGAATCGAACGGCAAAGGTGATAGCCGTCCGCCTGGACCGGAGGGTGAGGGTGATGATATTATTCCCCGCTTCGATCGGTGGGAATTGAAGTTTACGGCCCGTGATCGCCGCAATTACGCGATCCAACTCGAAGCATTCAAGATCGAAGTAGGTGCCATCGGTGGTGGCATCGCGACCATCGACACCATCACCAATATTGCAAGTGCTCCCACGAAGAAATCCGTGACACCCAAGGAAGAGAAAGCTCGGAAGCGATTGAAGTTTGTTAGCGTGAACGAAAACGTTTTGTTGCAGTACGAGAAACAATTTCTTCAGACCGCCGGCATCACAAATAACGGTCGTCAGGTCATCAAATTTGTTCCGAACGATACCGAAGAGGCTCTGGCTCAAGCCGAGGCGGCCTACTACATGGAAAAGCGAGGCAAAGATTTGCGAGTCGCCACCATTGCGAAAACGGTTTTTGAATGCCGTCAAAAGAGCAAAGGGGGCGGTTTCGAATTCGTGGTGATCGACCAACGGTATCGAGCCGGTGCGAACGCTCCGAAGAAATGAATTTCAGGTAAGCACATAGCCGAAGGGCGATAGCCCCGGTTCCCGACGAATGTCGAGCAATTGGAAAACCGGGGCTATAGCCCAACGGCTAATTGGTATGAAAAACATATGCGGATGTGCTTAGCACAGGAGTTTGCCTGGCGAAGTCCAAATCCTGGCCGCTGCATTGACATAAATCAACACACTGAGAAGAGCAACTTGAATGGAAGAGCTGACCGGCAATATTTACGACTACCCCGTGTATTACGACTTGATCTTTGGTAGCGATTGGGTGGCGGAATTCAAGTTTTTGGAAGCGGCTTTCAAGAAACATGTCACAGGAAAAACCAAACGCGTTTTCGAACCAGCCTGCGGAACGGGGCGATTGCTTTACCGCATGGCCAAGGCGGGATACACCACAGCCGGACTCGACTTGAATGACAAAGCGATCGCGTATTGCAATGCACGTTTAAAAAAGCATGGGCTTAAAGAAACGGCTTGGGTGGCGGACATGTGCGACTTTACGGTCAAAAAACCGTTCGATGCAGCCTTCAATACGATTAATTCGTTCCGCCATCTCAATTCGGAAAAAGCGACGGTGGCGCACTTTCAAGCCATGGCCAGCGCGATACGACCAGGTGGGATTTATGCGTTAGGCTTTCATTTGACACCATTGGAAGGAATTCCGACGGATGAAGAGAGTTGGTCGGCTCGACGAGGCAATTTGCAGATCAACACTCGAATGTGGCCTCGCGACAAAGACCCGAAAACCAGAATTGAGCGTTTTAACTTGCGGTTTGATGTATACCGTCCAACAGGTTCCGTCCGAATTGATGATTGTCTCGTTTTGAGGAGTTACACTTGGAAACAGTTCGCAACGATGATCAAAAAGGTACCTGAATGGACTGTCGAAGCAGCCTATGATTTCAGCTATGACATCGATGAACCCATCGAAATCGACGCTGCCACCGAAGATGTTCTCTACATTCTCAAGCGAAAATGAGGATCGTTGGATCAATACGCGTCCTGATTTGGTAGCCGGAGTCGTCAGACTTCGGGGCAAGCAAAGTTATTAGGCGAGCGGCGGATTGCCGTAGCCCAACCCGAAACGTAAGTGAGGGACGAACAAGACCTCGGTCACGCGCTCACGCTTCGGGTTACCATTAAATCAACAACGAGGCTAGACTATGGCCCCCTATTCGCTAATGTTAGTAGGGGCAACCGAGTGGGTTTTCGCATATTTCCCTTTTTGAGTCGTTGAATGAGTTTCGCAGATCGAACTAGCCAATTGCCAGATGATCAACGCGTCGTGATTACTGGCATTGGTTTGACGTCGCCCAACGGCCACAACCTCGAGATGTTCCGAGAATCGTTGCTCGCTGGCCAAAGTGGAGTTCGCAAATACAATATTCGTTACGTCGGCGACACTCTGGCTGGCGTTTGCGAGTTTGAATCGACGAAATACCAAAGCCGTCGAGATATGCGACGTGGAACCCGTGCCGGAACCGTTGGCATCTGGGCAGCCTCCGAAGCCATTCAACGCAGCGGCATCGACTGGCCGAACGTCGACAAGTCCAAAGTCGGTATTTACATTGGCGTGACCGAGCACGGAAACGTGGAAACCGAAAACGAAATCCACTCCATCAAGGCGTACGATTACGATACGACCTACTGGTCCCACCACCATAACCCTCGAACGGTCGCCAATAATCCGGCTGGTGAAATCGCCTTGAACATGGGCATCACCGGTCCGCACTACACCATCGGTGCCGCTTGCGCCGCAGGCAACGCGGGAATCATTCAAGGGGTTCAAATGCTCCGATTGCACGAATGCGATTTGGCCATTTCGGGTGGTGTTTCAGAGAGCATCCATACTTTCGGCATTTTTGCATCGTTTAAATCACAGGGTGCGTTGGCTTCTCACGACGATCCGACCAAGGCATCGCGACCGTTTGATCAGACCCGAAACGGGATCGTTGTTTCCGAAGGGGCGTGCCTCTACGTTCTGGAACGGCTTTCGGACGCCAAGGCTAGATCGGCCAACATCATTGCGGAAGTCGTGTCGTACGCCATCAATACCGATGCTACCGACTTCGTTTTGCCCAATCCTGAGCGGCAGGCTCAGTGCGTCAATTTGGCGCTGAGCCGGGGGTGTTTGACCGCCGATCACATCGATATCGTGAGCACTCACGCCACCGGAACCAGCTCCGGCGACAGTCAAGAATGCATTGCCTTGCGCAATGTTTTCCAGGACTGCGAGAACATTCGGTTTAATAATACCAAGAGTTTTATCGGGCATGCCATGGGTGCTGCCGGCGCCCTGGAACTGGCAGGAAACTTGCCGTCGTTCCAAGACAGGGTTTGCCATGCTACGATAAATGTGGACAATCTAGATCCAGAATGTGCGTTGCCGGGGTTGGTGATAAACCAGCCGCAGGAGCTTCCAAAAGTCGACTACATTCTCAATAATTCATTTGGGATGCTAGGAATCAACTCCGTCGTCATTGTGCGCCGGTTTTAATTTTTAGTGATCGCATCACTCGACCTTTCCTTTTTGAGGTCAGCCATATGCTTAGCGCGAGGATGCTCGCCTTAGGGTGGATGACCAGGAGCCTTGGATTCCATGACACCGGCGGAAATCCGTGACGAAATTTTGGATATTCTTAGTGAGATCACACCGGACGAAGATCTATCCGGCCTCGACGATGATAAATCGTTTCGTGAGCAACTCGAACTGGACAGCATGGATTTTCTGGACATCGTGATGGAGTTGCGAAAGAGGCATCGCGTTCAAATTGCAGAAGATGAATACGGTAATCTAGCTAGCATGGCCAGTACGGTCACGTACCTTGAACCGAAGATGCGCGATATCGTCAACGCTTGACCGATTTAGAGATCTAGCGATCGATCGTGGCAGATACCTCTTCGTTCGATCTCCTGAGCAAGCAATGTTGCCGGTGGTCGCTGAGCGACCCCGGGCAGCAATGTCTAACCGCTTCGCAGTAGATCGTGCTATCGAGTGCTATTTCAATTTCTTGTCGAACCAATCCGCCATGAGTGCGACCTCGATGGGAAGCGTTAGCCAAGGATGCCCGCCCCCTTGTTTCACGATCAATTCAGCCGATCCGTCTGCGTCCTGAATGGCTTTGACCAATTTTTGCGAGTGCGACAATGGGACGACTTGGTCTGCGTCTCCATGAATCAACAAGAAAGGCAATGCGGGTTTGCCGACTCGGTGAACGGGTGAAATCGCACGGGCCATTTCCTGTAGCTCGGCCTGACTTTTCCCTGCCAAGGATCCTTGGTTGGTACTGGTTGTTCCAACTGCGAGGAGTGGCGATAGCACTTTCGAATCGAGCATTTTTCCTTCGCGCCAGTCAACGAAATCGGTGGGTGGAAAGAAAACAGCCACGGCAGCTACCGTCGAATCGAATCGAGCATTTTTGTTGTTCGCTCGCGGCTCGCTTGGCTCGGGCGTCAAGGCCGCCAAGGTGGCTAGATGACCACCTGCGGATGCGCCGGTAAGACCAAGTTTGTTTCCATCGATCTTATACGCATCGGCGTTGGCTTTGACATGGCGAATCGCCAGCTTGAGGTGTTGGTCCATTTCCAAAGCCGTGTATCTGGTCTTGGAGCCCGGACGCACCGCGAATACGACGTAGCCGCGTTCGCAGAGAATCGAATAGACCTGTGCAAGTGTGTGGTCTCGGATCTTGCCTCGATCGGAATACCACGAACCGCTGGCTACATCGATAATAGCAAGTCCGTTGCTTTTGGTCGTCGGTTCAAAGACATCCATGAGCAGTCCCGTGCCATGAGATTCGCCGAAGACAACATCCTGCTTTTGAACATAAGCGGGCGGTTCGATTGCCTGAACGTTCAAAGTTAGAACGCCGAAAAGAAGGATGCTGTAGACGCGTTGGTGAAAGTGCACTGGATTTTCCTCGTTGGCTGGACGGTTTGCTGGATCGTCGTTCAAATAGTACACGGAATTTAAGCACGTCGGTATGAGTCTTCGAGTGAAATAAACTGATAGCCGAAGGGCGTTAGCCCCGGTTCTCGACGAATGTCGAGCAATTGGAAAACCGGGGCTATCGCCCAACGGCTAATTGGGTTGAAAAACAGTTGCGGATGTGCTTCGCATGCCGCTGGCGAGATAAGTAGTCGAACTAGCGTTGGGATTTTGTGCTTTGCATCTCTTTTGGCGCATCAAACGCGTGCTCCCCTGCGACGACTTGATCGAGGCGCCGCCTTGGTCTACGATTTCCTAGTCGCAGGCATCGCCCCAAACGAGACACTCTGGATCCATTTTGACGACTGCAATTCCGCAAAAACCATTCACCGCATCGACTGCGATCGACCAAAAACCACTCTATCGACCTCTCAAAATCGGTGCAGTGGACGTGGGCTTTCCGGTCGTGCAAGCAGCCTTGAGCGGGTACAGCGACTGGCCCATGCGATTGATTGCCCGACGTCATGGAGCGTCCTACTCGCTCTGCGAAGTCATGCTCGATCAGTTTCTCGTCGCGCTTAAAGATCGCAAACGCACTTCGCATTTCCTCCATAATACGCCCGAAGAACAACCGGTCGCAGGTCAGTTAATGGGTGCTGAGCCCGAGCAGTTTGCGCTCGGAGCCAAGAAACTAGTCGAAGCGGGCTTCGCCGTTATTGACATCAATTTCGGCTGTCCGGTCAAGAAGGTGCTTGGTCGCTGTCGCGGTGGTTTTCATTTGAGCCAGCCAAGTGTTGCGTTGGAAATCGTAAGGCAGACGCGGGACATTGTCCCGTCACATATTCCCGTTACGATCAAAATGCGGCGGGGAATAGATGATACTCAGGAGAGCCGCGATCGTTTTTATGAGATTCTGGATGGGGCGTTTGACTATGGCATTGCAGCCATCACCGTTCACGGTCGTACGGTCGTTCAACGCTACAATGGACCGAGCCGTTGGGATTTTCTACGCGAGGTCAAACAACACGTAGGACCGAACCGCATTATTTTAGGTAGCGGCGATTTGTTTACCGCCGACGCTTGCTTGCGAATGATGCAAGAAACTGGGATAGACGGCGTAACGGTTGCACGCGGATGCATTGGAAACCCATGGATCTTCGAGCAATGCCAGGCCATCTTTCATGGCCGACCATTGCCACCACCACCTACGTTGCATCGCCAGCGAGCCGTCATTCTCGAACATTTCCAATTGGCGGAGCAATTGTACGGGCGGGAGAAAGCTGGCGTTCCGATGCGGAAGTTCGGTATCAAGTACTCCTCGATGCATCCAAATGGAATCGAGGTTCGCGAAGGGTTTGCTCGTGTGAAAAACCTTGCCGAATGGTCGGATGTTCTCGATCGTTGGTATCACCTGGATGGCCCGGGAGTTTATCCAAATTCCGACTTGGTCGAGACAGAATGTGAATAGACCGCATCGAATTGCGCTCAAAACGCAGTGGCAAGTTTCTACTTTGACCGATTCCGGCGACCCGACCTCTGCTCGCTTGTGTGCATTCCGAACGTTTCATCGACCGACTGGTTTGGCGAAGGATCAGGCGGTTCATTTCTGTTTTCAACCAGTCCCCGACGACGTTGCCTTCTTGCTAAACGGTGATTTCTATCCATTTAACATTGCAAACGGTTTGGCTTCAGCCCCAATCACGGATATCATGCGAGAAACCAATCGAGTTGAAATTCGATGGCGTTTTAACCCGGATAATGCTTCCTTAATCGACATTCCTAAATTACCAGAGCATTTCGCAGCATGGCTAGAGATATCAGAAGAAACGGCACTAGATTGAACGCGACCAATTTGACTTTGCTTGTTGCACTTGCCATCTCTCTTCTTTGCGAATCGGGGTGTGGAAACCCACCTGTGCCTGGAGTCAGGCCGCAAGCACCGGAATCGGAACCCATTGAGAATGCTGTCCAAAGCGAAGTTGGCGAAACGTCGCAAAAGGAGGCTGCCAAAACTGCTTCCCCGCAAGCCGATGCAAAGCCCGCCGAACCTCCATTGGATCCAACGGTTGAAGTGGATAGACTGCTTGCCATGCGTTTGCCAAGCGAGGATCTGACGGTCGGCTGGATTCGACTTTTCGACGGCCAGTCCATGATGGGGTGGCGGAATGCAGGAAATGCCAATTGGAAAGTGGAAGACGGTGCGTTGGTCGCGAGCGAAGGTGAGCCTGGGTTACTTTGCACGTCGGTTCGATTTTCAGACTTCGAATTGATGCTCGAGTACAAAGGCACCGACACGACCAACAGCGGCATCTTTTTGAGAACGCCAACGGTACCAAAAGACCCTGCAAAAGACTGTTTTGAACTCAATATTGCGCCGCCCAGTAATCCGTTCCCAACCGGCTCGCTTGTGGGTCGCGTTAAGGTGGGCGAACAAGTTGATGAGCCGGAGTCGGGCGAATGGCACACTTTGCATGCGTTGGTCGACCGTGATCGCGTTCAGGCTTGGGTGAACGGCCAGCAATCGGTCGATTACAACGACACGACCAATTTGGCCAACGGATTGATCGGCCTGCAGTTTCGCGAAAGTTCGATTAAATTCCGAAACATTCGAATCCGCCCGATTACGTATGCAATCTTGCCCGCCAAGGATCTCAAGGATTTCAACGAGCCAGCCGGAGACATCAAGGCCGAGTTGAGCGATGCCGGGTCGTTGACGTTGACAGGTGGCAAGGGACATTTGGAGTTGTTGCAACCGCATGCCAATTGCTGCATTCAGTTTGCAGCTCAAACACTTGCGGAGAACGTAAACTCAGGCCTGTTCTTTCGATGCATTCCAGGCGAGGACATGAACGGCTATGAGTGCCAAATTCATCATGGATTCAAAGAAGATCGACGTAGACCAGTGGACGCAGGCATGGGTGCAATTTTCCGAAGGCAAAATGCCAAGGCCGTTCTGTCCGACGCAAGCGATAAGGCTTACGTAACCATCATTGCGGACGGACCAGCGATGAGCACTTGGGTCAATGGCGTCCAAGTTGTCGACTGGGAGGATACGAGGAGCCCGAATGCAAACCCTCGTAAGGGCTTACGGCTCGAAGCGGGAACGATCATGCTCCAAGGTCACGACCCGACCTGCAAAGTTCGATTTGATAGTTTGAGCATTTGCCCATTGCCATAAAGATGCTCCAAAGTGGAATAGGCTTTCATCCTGTCATGTCCTGCTGCCGACTTCTACCGCCTGCCCCCAACAGGAGGGATACCAAGGTGCGATGCCCAGCACGAGCGGAAAGCGAGCTAGCGACAAGGGATTCTTTCGTTAGCAGGTTGAGTGGAACACAGGTTGGTGAGGGCCTCCTATCAGTCCCTCTATGAGTCATCTAAACAAGGTTACAAAAAATACTCCCGGATCGTTGTTGAAAAACTTGCGGTTTAGTTTTGCGTCCAGTAATTTAGGGGTTGGAAATCTGTCTCTTGTCGAACTTCGTCTAGACCGCCATGACGCCCAAATCCCAATTCCAAGAACTTGATCCGACGATTGTTTTCGAATGGATTGCACAAATCCGCAGTTGTCGCGTCAGCGAACTCGAACGTACGGTCGCGGAGACGCGACTATACCAATGCTTGATTCCCGTTTCGACTTGGTTTGCACACCTTCGAACAAGTCCCCCAGGATACGATCTGGATCAAGTCCTTAACGACTCCATCTACCAATTCATGTTGGTTTACGTTCGTAACCAGGATTTTGCGTTTCATTCGTGCGGTCATTTGGTGAGTATCCTAAGCAAGATCACAACGAACCAGCGGCGAATGTCTTACCGGAGGAATAGCATGGCAAAGCGAGCCCCGCACGATCCTGACGGACATTCCTTGACGATTGAATCGCTCGACATACTAGCTTGCACGTGTAAAGCGAATTCGGCGGATCCCGCCTCGACCTGCGAGCAACGCGATGAGTTGCAGCATTACGCGCAACTGCTATCGGACGTGAATCATCGACAAGTATTTCGTCTGCTTGTGGCTGATTTCACATGGAGCGAGATTGGAACCAAGTTGGAAGTCGACGCAAAGACGGTCCGCTTATGGATCTCCCAAATGCGGCGAATCCTCACACCTCACGCCTCACACCTCACACCTCACACCAACAACCAACAACCAACAACCAACAACCAACAACCAACAACCAACAACCAACTGCCAACTGCCAACTGCCAACTGCCAACTGCCAACTGCCCTCAACCCGATAATCTCGCTAGGGATCGATGATCAAGCTTATCATTCAAATTCCGTGTTTCAACGAGGCGGGTACATTGAGGTTGGTGTTCGATGATCTCCCCAAAGCGATCGCAGGCGTGGATTACATTGAGACGCTTGTGATCGACGATGGAAGCCAGGACGGAACATCCGATATAGCGCGACAGTTGGGTGTCACACATGTTGTAAAGCATCGAGTCAATCGAGGTCTTGCGGCAGCTTTTGAAACAGGGATAGAGGAAGCACTCCGACAGGGAGCAACAGTGATTGTCAACACGGATGGCGATCATCAGTATCCAGGTCGGTTCATACAAGACTTGGTAACGCCAATCCTTGAAGCCCGCGCGGACTTAGTGATCGGCAACCGAAATCCAGAATCGGATCGACGCAATGGGCTGACAAAACGATGGCTCTATTGGCTTGGTCGCACGATTGTTAGCTGGATCATTTCTAAACCGATTCCTGATCCCGTCAGTGGCTTTCGTGCCTATTCAGCAGAGTGCGCAAGTCAATTGCACATCTTGACTACCTACAGTTACACAATTGAGTCGCTCGTGCAATGTATTGAGAAAGGATTCGCTGTGGAGTTCATTCCGATCCAATCGAATCCGCCAACGCGACCATCGCGGTTGTTCCGTTCCAAAGCGAGCTTCGTCTTCCGATCGGGAACGACCCTTTTGCGAGTCTTCTTCATGTACCATCCGCTCAAGACGTTAATATGGTTGAGTGCTATGCTGGCCATGGTCGGCATGATTCCAATCGCCAGATTCCTGTTATTTTACGCGACAGGAAACGGCAACGGCCATTTGCAATCCCTCGTCCTTGGGGCGTCACTGTTAGTATTGTCTGCGATTGTTCTGGTTGCAGGATTGCTGGCCGACCTCATCTCACAGATCCGTCGGCTGATCGAAAAGTTGCAGCAAACAATCAGGGCGATTTCTTCCAAACCATGATACGATCCACATCAAAGCAAACGGCAACTCCATTCGTTGGCGGCAACCACTTCGATAAATACCGATCGAAGAACCCAATTCATCTCATGCTTATGCAAGGTTTTCTAACGAGCGCACGCAACCTGCTCGGTAAGATTGAGTACAGTTCGATATTGGAAGTCGGTTGCGGACCAGGTGATTTAGCGGCGGCGATCGTGCCGTCAACTGCCACGTATCTCGGAATCGACATCGACTCGCGAGAGGTTGAAACAGCAAGAATCAGGTATCCGAATCTATCATTTGCGGTCGGATCAGCGTACGAATTACCCGTCGAATCGAAATCGATAGATTTGGTGATTGCTTGCGAGGTTCTAGAGCATTTGGAAGACCCTGTAAAAGCGTTGGCCGAGATCGATCGCGTTGCAAAAGAATGGGTGTTGGTAAGCGTCCCACGGGAGCCGCTTTGGCGCATTTTGAACATGATGCGCGGAAAATATTGGAGGAGTATGGGCAATACTCCAGGGCACATTCAGCATTTTAGCCGACGTGCGATAAACCAATTGGTTGAATCTAGGCTAAAGATCGTCAAAATCTCCAGCCCGTTCCCTTGGACGATCGTTTTGGGATGCCCGCTATTGCGGTCAAAAAAACCGACTCACAGGCAAGATGAGAAAAACGCAAAACAATAGTTTCTTTCGGTCGTTAAACCACAAAACCATTGGGCATCTATTGAACTCTGCCAAAAACGAACCCAAAAAATTGTTCGATGACGGATGCCTGAACGGAATCGATTTCGTCAATCGCATTGAATGCTGTCGCTTTCGCAATGTACGCATGTGAAATCGATGTGTTCCAACCCCCTCCTCAGCTTTCAGGAGCAATTTCGAGAAAAATTTACTTTTGCGACGCTCTAAGCCCAAGATACGGCATCCATTCACATGGAGTCAGGATTTTGCAATCTCAAAATGAGATTCTCCGCTGCTTCAAATCATAATCTCTTGAAGGGTTTCGTAAACATGCGAAATGTCAAAACTTTATCCAAGCTTGATCTGGTCGCCGTGTTGGTCATTATAGTTGCGTCAACCCCCACGGCAGTATCGGGGCTCAAAGCGAATAACACTCTTGGAGGCGGCGACTGCGTGAGTGGGACTAATGACGTTGCCTGCAGCTCGGTTGGGAATAATGGCTCTTCTTGTCCAGGGAGTTACACCAAGGTGACCGAGTCTACTTCGGGGAATTACTCAAAAAAAACGGTTCGCGGTGAGGCTTGGTGTGCGTCGTGTGAGTCGACCGTAAATAAAATCGAATTGAATCTCGGTTGTGCCACCACGGCGTACGAAGTACCGCTTTAGCGATTTCGTTGTCGTTACGCCCGGACATTTTTGTAGTAATATCGAGGTTACGGCTCTTCCTTGCATAGGTAAATGCGGATTTGCCAACTTGGTTCTTGCGACGCTGTTTTCGGTCTTCGAAACGAAGTATAAGTTATTATGTTGATTCTGAGATCATCCAGTTATTGTGTAGCGGTATCGTTCTTGCTTGGATCGTTCGGTCAGTCAGGTGCGAATTGCATTGCGGGGGAGGTCGAATTGATTAGTCGGATCGAGGCGAGTTTCTCACTTATTAAATCATTAAAGCTTGAGACAACCGAGGTGAACAAGCGATTTGCGGATCTCTCTGATCCAAATTCTCAAAGTCAACTTCAGTCGGAAGGGAGCACGAAGATAGTTTGGGATTCGTCGCAGCGATTTTCATATGAGTCCACCATGCGTTCGATAGGAAACGTCTACGAGACTCGTAAGGTTTTTGACGGAAAAAATTATCGCTCCTGTTATGCCGACGGTCAAAAAAGCTTTGTTCTGACAAGCTGTTTGAAGCCTTCATGGAATATTCCGACGCAAGCTTGGGATATTACTGCCTATCCCATTTGCTTCGTACTTGGCTTTCACCAAAAGGACGTCCTTGGAAAAGACAAGGGATTGATTTCACTTGTACAGTTTATGCGTCGGAGCGGAAAGCTTCAGGCCGAAGGAGAGTCGACTCTCGTGTGGACAGGGGACAAATATCGGATTCGAATCGTGACACGACCTGCAGCAGGTTTTGCAATATCGAGGATTGAATATAAATTACTCAAAATGCCGATGAATACTGAGCCTCGTACGGTTACAGAAGTGTCTGCAGACTTTCAGTTCCCTGAAAATGAGGGAGTAAATCAATTTCCGTCGGCGATGCAACTAACACGTGAGTTAAGCGATGGAATAGAGTTCGACGGAGAGAGACGTCCCGCAGCGAGGACGGTTTCAGACATAAAATTTACGTCCGTACGGATTAACCTGGATTTGATGAATTCTGACTACAAGTTTGATTTCGAGGTCCCAGACTTCACGCCAGTACGAATGCTAGATGCTGAGCAACTCAAGTTTCATTGGCTACGGGGAGAGATCGTTCCATCAACCGACGAAGAAGCTGCACGTATCGCCCTGGATTCCGTACAACTTACACTTGGCAGTAAAAAGAGTCAGGCGTTCTCTTTTTGGAGCATAGGCATAGTAGTCTTTTGCGTCATGTTTGGCGTTTTTTTCGTAACCCGTCGACGCTAGGGAACTTAAGTGTGGGAGGAATGATTAGTTTTTTGATCGCACTTTGTCCTTTCGTCGCGATGCTGCCTGAAGACCGCGCGGATGATGTTCCAGTGAAGTCTCAAATCTCGTCTAGTTCCGTTCAAATACGATCGTTTGAATCACACGGGCCATATTGTGGTATCTATTCGATTTTGGCTGCTGCTGCCTCATTTGGTAAATCCGTTGATGTTGCGTCATTGTGGGTTCCGGAGGTTGTCAGCGCCGAAACTGGGAGCAACGCAGCCAATCTTCTCTATGGTCTTCGGTCTGTTGGACTCGATGGTACCTGCCATTCAGGGCTTTCTTGGCTAGACCTCACCGAAAATGAAAACCCCATGATTCTTCATTATCGATCTGCGATTTCAGGACAAGAGTTTGATCATTGGGTTACGCTGCTTGGCTCGAATAACAATGGGAAACTCATCATCTACGACCCCCCGTTTCCTGCCGTGGAGACGGAACCATCAATGGTTTTGGCAAAGTGGGATGGTTTTGCCGTTGAAGTGCACCCGCTAGGTCGTCCGAGCCTCAATCCTTACTTGTGGCAAGTCATGGCACTTGGACTGTTTTTTGTTTCAGTTTGGATATTTACAATCGTCAAGAGTTATGTTTTGAGCGAGCAATCGCTGCTTGCTCAAGCTTGCATTGTTCTGGTGGTGATTGTCTCCGGAAGCGTTTTACTTCATCGAATTTTGCGAATTGGTCTCCTAAACAGTTCCATTTCAGTTGCCGCAGTGCAAGATCGCTATTTCGGAACCGATTTTAAAGAAATTGGCATAGAAGAACTGGATTCAAAGAGTAGACAGGGAGTTGTCCTTGTTGATGCAAGACGAGCAACAAGTTTCAAAAATGGTAGTATTCGTAACGCGATCAACGTTCCCGTAGATTCAAGTTTAGCCCATCGTGAAGAGGTACTTGCTAAAATTAATCGAAATGAGGAGATTGTCGTGTTTTGCCAAAGTGAGAATTGTGAATACTCCGACAAGATTGCTCGATTTCTAAAGTTTAATGGCTTTAAGAAAGTGCAAATCTATCGAAACGGAATACGTGAATGGGAAGACAAGAAGGTAGTCAATGATCGCTCGTAGCATAGGATTGTTTTTAGCTGGTGTCCTTTTGGTGAGCGCAATAGAGCACGCAAAGAATCCATTTTTTTTTCTTGGAACTGTTTACAGCTATGATTTACTGGATTCGAACTTCGGATTGTGGGCTGCTGCAATTCTCCCGACGTCGCAGTTTTTGCTGTCTGCAATGGTGTTTGCACAAATCTGGCATGCGGGCGTAGCACTCGTCATTTCGTCACTATTCGCGCTATTTGTTTTTGCGCAGGGGCTTGCACTCGCAAAGGGACTTGTGATCCCATGTGGTTGCTTTGGCGTTGAGAGTAACACGTCGATTGGTTGGCAGTCGCTATTTTGGGTGTTGTCGCTTTTGATTGTGTCGTTGTTTTATGCGGTGTGCTGTATCTATGAGCATAATGCCTCAAAACGTTGCACGATTACTGAAAACGCTGAAAAATGACCTCGAAAACAAAACCCAGAGCATTTCCGCCTTTTGTCACCTAGTCACCTAAAAGTACCATAATTTAAATCTGCCTTTCTTGCAAAATTGTGATAGTGAGCGTACCCCGCCAATCAAGTAACCATAGAAAAACATTCGCAATCTCGTCTGGTTGTGTAGGCAATGTCTTGCGTGAGTATGTCAATGTTACTGAGGCTTCCGATGTCCGTATCAAATTGTTGTGTGTTTCGCAATAAGTCTGGATTTACGTTGATCGAGCTCCTCGTAGTGATTGCCGTTGTTAGCTTGTTGGCGGGACTGGTTTTGCCTTCTGTTCAAGCAATCCGAGTCGCTTCTCGTAGGACGCAATGCTCTAATCAGTCAAAACAACTGGGGCTTGCTTGCCACAACTTTGAAAGTGCTCGGAAAGTACTGCCTCCGTGGGTGATCGTAGGACAAGGACAAATGGCTTCTGGGCACTTCCTGCTTCTGCCCTATTTGGAACAAGTCCCGCTCTTTACGGAAGGGGATGGATATTCTTATAGAGTTCGAACGTTTGCTGTCCCAACGTTCGCTTGTCCCAATGATCCAACATTGTTAGGTGGAAAATTTACCGGTAATGCACTTACTATCCGACCCGGTAGAGCCTCCTCGGTTGTCGGAGAGTTTGGAGGTACCTCCTACGCTTTGAATGCTAGGCTTGCGAGTGTAGGATTTCAAGCTGGGCATCCTATTCGTGCGGACGGTTCGCTGAGCAAAATTCGTGATGGACTTAGTCAAACGATTCTGTTCGCAGAAAGGATGGCGTTTTCTCATGGTGATCAATATCCCTCTGCGAATCCACCGAATCTTTCCGCTGACTCGCTAACTTGGAGCATCTGGGCTCGTGGTGGCAAGAACTCCACGAACGATTGGCACGATGGTGCGTTGGCTGCGACGGATTTCCCACTTCCTTCCATTCTGCCGCGAAATCGACAAACAGAGGGGTACTCTTGGTGGGACTGTCCTGTCTTCGATGCTCCATATCGAGAGTCCGACAATCCCAATCGAGGACCCGGACCTCGGAGCGATCCGTCTTTTCGAGACGGTTGGAGTGGCGTCAAAAATCCAGGAGGCATCCAAGCGGGAGCGAGGGTTGGATCGACCGACTATCGTCGAATGCAGGCGTTACATGGAACCGTCATGATTGGAACACTTGCCGATGGTTCGGTGCATTCGATTTCCGCATCTATTGATCCAATTGTTTTTCAACATGCATGCGATCCAACGAATGGCAATACAGTTTCCCTTGAGTAGTTTTTTCTTACGATTCCCGACCGAAGCCATCGCGTTCGGTTCACTCGGCGAGTGGTCCATTTGATTTCCTCAGCTTCGATTGTAACCGTAACTTTGCCCCATCCAAAAAGTTGACTCGGGATGCGTTGGTTAGTTTCACTGCTGTTGATCGTCCATGGAGCCATGCTTGGATACAGCGCCTACGTTCATTCGCCTATGACGGACGAGATTGGACACTTTGCGGCAGGACTTGGTCATTGGCGCTACGGTGATTTTGAACTCTATAACGTCAACCCACCGTTGGCCAGGACTATTGGAACCCTGCCCGTCTATTTGTTCATGCCATGGGATGATGACGCATTCGGTAAGTCCTATTCGAGTGTGGGGAGCTCGTACGATAAACACGGCGCGCCTGTTTCCCATCGAAAAGAATTTCTGATTGGGGATCAGCTTTTTAAGCAGATCGAACAGTCGTACCTGTTTTGGTTGATAACCGCTCGGTGGGCTTGTGTTCCTTTTTCCTGCTTGGGAGCTTGGGTCTGTTTTAACTGGGCTTCCGATCTCTATGGAACGAAGGCTGGTTTCACTGCACTTGTTCTTTGGTGTACGTCTCCTTTGGTTCTTGCTTTCGGAGGGGCGCTAACTCCCGATGTTCCATCCGGTGCCATGGGGATACTTGCAATGTATCGATATTGGAAGTGGACCACGGATTGCACATGGGCAAACGCTTATCTAGCCGGGCTGGCGATCGGACTTGCGGAATTGACTAAGTCGACGTGGATTCTCTTGCATCCGATGTTGTTCCTGATCGGATTGGGCCTTTGCTTAACGCGACTCAATCGTCTTTCGATTGCGGCGCAATGTGCTTTTCAATTGACGATTGCGTGGATCGTGTTGTTAGCCGGTTACGGATTCACCGACCAGTTCAAGCCCCTCGGTGAATTCGAATTTAGTAGTCCTCAACTTCAGATTCGCGAGTACTCCGAATCCGGCGAACTACGGAACGTCGTTACCAATCGATTTAGAGACACCTGGATGGCAACGATTCCGGTTCCACTTCCGACCGAACTGGTTCGAGGGGTGGATACGCAGGAATCGGCTATGGCGTCGCAAACAATCGTTGGCTTCTTGTGCGGCGAGATGCGATTGGGAGGCTGGTGGTATTACTACCTGGTGGTGCTGGCCGTGAAATGTACTGTTGGCGAACTTGGACTTTTCGCAATCGCTACCCTAGGCGCTTGTCGCTCAGATACATGGAGTATTCCTCGACTGTTTCGAATGGACTTGCTTTTGTTACTTGGACCAGTCGTTCTTTATCTTGGACTGCTTAGCTACCATACGGGTCTTAACCGCCACGCTCGGTACATGCTCCAGTTCCTGCCCTTTTGCTTTGTTTGGGCAAGCCAAGCGATAAACTTTTTTCCTCATCGCCGCTTGCTGCGATTTGGGACGGTGGCTTTGCTCGTCTTTGGTTCACTAAGTAGTCTTTTTTACTTTCCTCATTCCCTTTCGTACTTCAACGAGCTCTTTGGCGGACCATCGCAAGGGCACAAGTACCTCTCTGGAACAAATATCGATTGGGGGCACAATGTCTACTACTTACGCGATGAGATCAAGCGACGACGCTGGGATTCAGTCGGCATGAGCCTATGGACTCGCTACGACTTAAAACTCGCAGGTATCGAAGCTCAAATCACAAAGATACCAAAGCTTAAGCGTGTCGACGTGGAAACACTCGAACGGATCGAGGATGAGGCCAAGGTTTTGCAGCCTGGCCGGTACGCAGTTAGCGTGTGCATCGTACAAGGAACCATGGGTTTTTCTGAGACGGCAAAAAAGGGTGTGCCTATCGATAACGGGATGACTTATTTTCAAGACTTCAAGCCAGTAGGGCATGTGGGCTATTCGATCTGGCTGTACGAACTTTCAGAAAAGGACATTTTGGAGTCAAAAGCCTGGGGGAATGTGTACCGTATCTATTTGGATCACAAGGCTGGAAAAGTCACGGAGCCCAGCGACTAAGTGCCGTTTTGCCTTGCACAGGCTGGAAGCCTATCCCACTAATTTCTCGAACGATCCTAAGCTATGGCGATTCCTTGACGTTGCGTATGCCTCGAATGAACGAATCCATGTCGGGAATTCGTTCGTCAGGATTGGCTTTCATACCAGTCATGATGGTCGCGGCCAGATTGCGATCAAGATTGGGGCACAGTTCTAGAATTTCGCGAGGCGGAGAAGTGTCGTGGTGCAACGCCGCCTTGCCGGTCGTGTCCGAAAACTGCCAAGGCAAATCCAATGTTATCAAGTGATAGCAAGTGACCGCAAACGAAAAAATATCGACCCGTTTATCCGTGGCTCTTCGCCGGACAATTTCCGGAGCCATGTAAAGAGGAGTTCCCGTTCGATTTCCAGGAACCATGAATGGCGGAGTTGCCGGGAGTGTTAACCCGAAATCGATCAACTTGACTGTCTCGAGGTCCTCGGTACACATGAAGTTTCGGGGGCATATATCTCGGTGAATAAACTCTTTTCGGTGAACGTAGAGAAGAGCATCGGCCATTTGGCGAATCATGCTCAATCGACGCCCTTTGAGCAGAGCTTCCTGCTTTGATTGAATGAGAACTTGCAGGCCGGGACCGTCGACAAACTCCATGACCAAATAAGGCTGATCCTTGGTGGAGAGACCATACTCAAGCGTTTTGGCGATATTGGGGTGGATCATCTGGGAAGCGATCTCGCCCTCGAGCGGCTTGTTTAGTCCTTTGAAACGGCTTTCAAAGAAATCGACTTTGTCGATATCGCATAGCTTCACTCCAACAATGCAATTGTTGTTCATGCGATCCTTGGCGACGAAGAAGTTGCTCATGGTACCGGAAATTGCCGAACGGATACGCTCAAAACGTAGTTCGATGTCCGCCCGTTTGACGCCTTCTTTTTTTGCAAATAACCTGTCGAAGAATCCCATGCGATAAGCCATACGAGGAGAGCGTATTCCAAAAATCCAACTTGGAAATGCGTTGCTGGAGCGCCGAAGGTTTCTAGTATACACAGAGAATTCAATGCGTCGGCCTGGAATTTTCCCCCGCCTGACAGGCTTGGTAGTAAAGCGATAGAATTTGACTTGCGAGCCTTCGACTATTTCCGACTTTTATTAGGATTCCATTCATGACAGGGAAGCGTCGTCCACCGGTTTCTACGAAGAAAAAACCTGCCAATTTGCACCGCACAACCAAACGCATCGGACTTCGAGATCGGCTTGGGCGCATGACCTATCGCGCCGCTTGCCGTCTGATGGGAACCGACGGTGTGAATCGGCTGAGACTTGCCAGCAGGCTCCAAGTTCCAAGCGACGAAATTCGGATCCTAGGTGACACTCTTCGGGCAAAAATCTTAGATATCGAGTTAACGGACGGCCACGCCATGGTTTCCATCGTCGAGATGGCAAACAAGCCCGATGGACTGCATTTGCATTGCGAAGTTTGCAAGACTGTTTGCGAACATGTGGCGGCTTGCCTTAATTTTATATTGGAGGAGAAACTGTTCCTGGGTCTATCGCAAGAACCCGACCCGCACGAGCCGATCGAGAACTTAACTCCTGATGAACTTGTGTTGCGTGCCATCGCCGACCGTCGCAAGCGAGCTGAGTCGGAAAAGATGACGCTTTCATCGTTGGACCGAACGGTACCATGGACGGAGTATACAGTTACGAGCGCCGAGTCCGGCAAGACCTATCGCATGGCATTGAGAGGATCGCAACCTGGTGAGTCGTACTGCTCTTGCCCTGACTTTCGAACCAATCAACTTGGGACGTGCAAACACATTTTGCACGCGTTGACCAAGATTGAAAAACGTTTCTCAAAAGCTCGGTTGGCGCAAGCGTACGTTCGGCAGAACTTTTCCCTGCGAGTGGATTATTCCGAACCTCTGGGTTTGCGATTCAATTTGCCTGAGGAGCTCTCGGAGGGAGCGGCTAAGATCCTCAAGAAATCGGCCAACAAAACCATCACCGACGTGGATCAGGCCGTAAAGACCTTGCGAGCATTGGAGCGTCAAGGCGAATCGGTTCACGTTTATCCGGATGCGGAAGAGTTCATTGAAAAGCGACTGCTTCAGAGGCGACTGCAAAGCAAGACCGATGAGATTCGAAAGGATCCAACAGGCCACCCTTTGCGAAAGACTCTACTCAATGTCGAACTGCTACCTTATCAAATGGATGGCGTGGCATTTGCTGTTGGAACCGGACGAGCCATATTGGCGGATGACATGGGGCTTGGCAAAACCATCCAGGGCATAGGCGTTGCGCATTTGCTTGCGAATCTGGCAGACATTGAGCGAGTGCTCGTTGTCTGCCCGGCATCCCTCAAAAGTCAATGGAACGCGGAGATACACCGATTCTGCAATCGATCCAGTCAGATTGTGCTCGGGACAGCCAGCGAACGGGCGGCCCAATACGAATCCGAAACCTTCTTCAAGATTGCAAATTACGAACAGGTTGTCCGTGATGAAGCGATCGTGAGTCGATTGCATTGGGATTTGATCATTCTCGATGAAGGTCAACGGATCAAGAACTGGGAGTCAAAAACATCGCGTGTCTTCAAAACACTAAAGTCGACCTTCGCGCTGGTGCTTTCAGGCACGCCTCTTGAGAATCGTCTCGAAGAGCTATTCACGGTCGTTGGTTTCGTAGACAGTCATCGCTTGGGTCCTGCCTATCGTTTCCTCAATCGACACCGTGTCGTCAATGATGATGGCAAAATTCAAGGGTACAAAAACCTCGACCAGCTTCGAGAGACCCTCAAACCGGTAATGCTTCGTCGGACTCGCTCGAGCGTCATGCAAGAGTTACCGGAACGCACTACCGAAATTGTGCGTATTCGTCCTACAGAGGAACAAGCAGGTCTTTCGAATGAGCACGTCATGCGAGCCGCTCAAATTGCCGCGAAGCCATTTTTGACCGAAATGGATTTGCTTCGATTGCAGAAGCATTTGTTGATGGCTCGGATGGCTGCCGATAGCACGTTCTTAGTTGACAAGAAAGAACCTAGCCATTCGAGCAAACTTGAGACGCTCGATGAGCTGCTGTTGCAAATGGCGGGTGACTCGACGCGAAAAGTGGTATTGTTCAGCGAATGGACAACCATGCTCAATCTGATCGAGCCGCTCCTGGCCAAGCACGACATGCCTTTCGTTCGATTGGATGGAAGTGTTCCGCAAAAAAAGAGACAGCAGATTGTTCACGAATTCCAAAACGATCCCAATTGCCGCGCAATCATTATGACCAATGCCGGTTCCACCGGATTGAACTTGCAGTCCGCCAACACTGTCATCAATGTTGATCTGCCATGGAATCCTGCGGTATTGGAACAGAGAATTGCAAGAGCTCACCGAATGGGCCAAAAGAATCCTGTTCATGTGTTCTTGCTCGTCACGGAAAATACGATCGAGGAACGTTTGTTGGGTACGCTGGCTGCTAAACAAGACTTGTCGATGGCCGCTTTGGACGTGGATAGCGACGTCACCGAGGTTATGCTTGAGAGTGGCATGGAGGAGTTGAAGCGTCGCTTAGAAAAGCTCTTGGGAAATAAACCCAATGCACCGATAGATGCGTCGATGGCAAACGAAGCGACTGCGCATGCAACTCAAGTGATCTCCAAGGAAACAACAGAAACGGCTATTGCGATCACCCAAGAGCGACGCGAAAAAGTTGCATCGGCAAGTGGAGAACTGCTTGGAGCAGCCTTGAATTTGGTCTCGCAATTATTGGACACCGGCGTCGCTCCTCCGAGCGAAACCGTGGATTCGATCAAGTCCAGCTTAACAGGTTGCATGCAACGAGACTCAAATGGTCGACCACAATTGCAACTAACTTTGCCGGATGATTCGGCAATTCATGCACTAGCGGAGACGCTCGCAAGGCTGTTGGTGAAGTAAGCTGTTGGTGAAGTAAATGGAAGCATACCAACGCGCCGTTGGGCGATAGCCCCGGTTTTCCAATGGCTCGACATTCGTCGAGAACCGGGGCTATCGCCCTTCGGCTATCAGTTTGTTTCACTCGAAGACTCATACCCATGTGCTTAGCGATCAGCGAAAATTGTAAGGATTTTCCACATTTCGGCATTTTCCGGTGAATAAGCCATCCCCATCGAGCCTCTTTAAACGCATATGTCCGAACGACCGCTCGACCCGGAAACGGTTGCGGATTGCAATCGAGAATTCAAAGGCCTACTTGAACGATACGCTTGGGCAATCGTTCGGGACTGGTCATTGGCCTCGGATGCGGTCCAAAATTGCTTCGTCGCGTTGGCTCAGTTCGGCGGCGACGTCGCACCCGAGGCGAGGAAAAGTTGGTTGTTCAAAGTCGTGCACCGCGAGGCATTGCGGATTCGCTCCAGTGAAATCCGTTACAAGCAGTCCGTTCACGACGCTGGCGCAGTTCGAGAAACCCAAGCGATATATGAAGTAACCCCGCTGGAAAGTTTGGCAAAGAAGGAACAGATCGCCGGATTGGGAAAGAGAATTGAGGCCTTGTCAAACGAACAGCAGCAAGTGTTGAAACTTAGAATTTTTGAAGACAGGACGTTCGCTGAAATCGCCGAGCAATTGCAGATTCCGTTGGGCACAGCATTATCTCGGATGCGGCTAGCGTTAGACCGATTGCGAGCGAACGAACCTGAGGAAGACCATGAACAATAAAACGCCCAACAATCCATCCACACACCTGCTCGAAGCGATGCTGTATGCTCTAAACGATCCAGCCCTCGATCGTGACGAATACGAACAACGACTCGCCAACGACCCAGTGCTCGGCGAGTCGGTGGCTGAAGCGGTGGTTCTTCTTCAAGGCATCCAGGCAGTTAGTGGACCGCATACGAAACCGATGGTCACTATTGCGGTCTCCTCAAGCGATCAACGGACGCCAGTTGCCTTTTGGCCATGGTCCATCTCGATCGCTGCATCGATAGCCTTGATCGCCTGTGTGGGTTGGCGATTTTTCGTTTTCGAGCGAAACAATCACAATCAATTGGCCAATGTCCAATCGGCCAACGTCCAATTGGCCAATGTCGTCAACGCTTGGTCGGACCTGCAACAGCTCGATGGGCTCGACAACGCTGAGGATGCGAAACTTAGGTCCGTCGGATTGGAGAGCGAGCTATCTCCTGGAACGGAAGAAGTTCTGGATGAGGATGTTCCGGATTGGTTGATCTCAGCGTCCATTGCTACCGTTACCGTTTCGATCGGGGAGGCGATTCAGTGACAACTTATACGTCTACGTCGACTCGATCAACGCAAACCCCTCCCTGCTCTCGCATCCATGCTCGAATTAAGCATGCGATTCTGCTTTTTTGCCTTGTCCTGTTTGCATGCGGATCGATGTTGGCGGACGACGTAAAGGACCCCAAAGGTCAACCACCCGGCAAAGGCCAAAGCGCAGTTCGCGACGAGTCCTCGCAAAGCTTTGACGAGCAAGAATCCGAGTCGATGGAATTTGTCCAATCTCATCATCCCGAGCTTGTTGCTTTGCTGCAGCGCCTCAAGTCCATGAAACGCGACGAATATGACACCGCCATACGCGATATTGTGAAGGTTCGAAAGAGGCTGGAAACGCTTGAAAAGCGAGATTTGAAACTACACGGTGTTGAGCTAGATGCCTGGAAACTTCAATCCAAGATCGATTTGTTGCTCGCACGGGCCGTAGCACAAGACAAGGAATTTGACCCGAGTGCCTTGCGAACTTTGGTTCAAAAACGTATTGAAAATCAAAAAGAGCGACTTGAATTGGAACTCGCTAATTTGCTTGAACGCCAAAAGCAAATCAAGGAGTCGTTAGGACGATTTGAAGGACATGAAGAAGAGCGTATTTCGCAACAACTCAGCGCCTTGATGAAGCGAGTCGACAGCAAACGAGTCAAGTCAGGCAAGAACAAGCCAACAAAAAAAGATCCCTAGAGCATTAGAAGCCAAATGAAATACCTCAAAACAAGATCAACTCCTTGGGTGATGGGAATCGGTTTTCTAGCCCTTGTCCTTTCCACCCATTCCAGTGCCTTTGCAAACGACCCCGTTGCGTCGCTGGACGTGCGATTCAAAACGCAGCCCGATGGGAGCGTCGACACAACCGAAGTTCCTGATTTCCAGCGGCATATCTCGCCTATGCTTGGACGCCTTGGTTGCAATGGGCGCGCGTGCCATGGTTCGTTTCAAGGTCAAGGTGGCTTCATGCTATCCTTGTTCGGATACGATTTTGATGTCGACCATAAAGCGTTGCTCGATGAAAAGAGCCCGCGTGTCGATGTGAAGTCGCCTCTCGCAAGCCTGATCCTAACAAAGCCAGTTGATGCAGAATTGCATGAAGGTGGCCAGAGATTCAAGAAAGACGGATGGGAATATGCGGTTCTGCGAAAGTGGATTGAAGCGGGCGCTTCAAAGAAACCGACAGGCAACGCCGCGGAACAAAAACTGATGTCGCTGGACGTATCACCTCTAGAAGTTTCGTTTGATGCATCTGGCAAGACACAAGCCTTGCGAGCGATTGCTGTTTGGCAGGATGGTAGTCAGGAGGACGTAACGACGCTTTGCCGTTTCTTCAGCAGTGACACATCGATCGCGACAGTCGACGAGAATGGAATCATCACCGGAGGCGAACGAGGCGATACGCACATTGTGGTTGCCTATGACAAGGCCGTAGTTCCCGTCAGTGTTCTGAGGCCATCGGGTCCGAGCGGCGAATTGAAAGTTCAAATTGCAAACGCGAAGTCTGACGTGGACAAGTTCGTACTCGCGAAATTAGACAAATTGGGTATCAATCCGTCAGAGCTTGCATCCGATGCAGAGTATTGTCGACGCGTTTCGTTAGACATTGCTGGCACGCTACCAACGGGGGCACAAGTGCGGGACTTCTTGGACGACGCGTCGCCGGATAAGCGATCGAAGTTGGTCGAATCGCTACTGAATTCCCCTGGCTATGCGGCGTTGTGGGCCACTTTTTTGTGCGACGTCACGGGTAACAACGACGAACAGCTCAGGAATTTTTCGTACCTTGGCGATTCGCAATCGCAACATTGGTATCAGTGGATCTACGACCGTGTTTCGCGAAACGTGCCTTATGACCAAATCATAGAAGGGATCGTGACTGCGGTATCGAGGGAACCCGGCGAAAGCTACCGCGAGTATTGCGAAGCGATGACCAAGATCGCTAACGACAAGACTGGCAAAAGTTTTGCTGAGCGTTCGCAAATGATGTACTATTGGGCCCGAAACAATCAGAAGAAAGCCGAGGAACGCGCGATTTCCTTTGCATACGCTTTTTGCGGAGTGCGAATCCAATGCGCGCAATGCCACAAGCATCCATTCGACCAATGGTCTAAAAAGGACTTCGAACAATTCGAACGTCTCTTTGATGGAATCCAAGCCAACCAAAATAAACTTCTACCAGATGCCTCCCCCGAATTTGACAAGATGATTGCGGACCTTGGAATTTCGAAGTCGACCAAGGCCAATCAACTCTCCAAAGAGATTAAGGATAAATTCAAATCCGGCAAATACGATAAGACGATTCCATTTCCGGATGTTTTTGTGGAATCCAAGAAGGTGAATAACAAAGACGTCGCTGCCGACAAAAAGACCAAAAGACAACCTGAGCCGAAAAAGGTTCCAACGGCTCGACTACTGGGTGGTGACTTCGTAGACCTTTCGTCAGTCGAAGACCCCAGAAAAGCGTTGATGGAATGGCTACGACGCAAAGACAATCCCTACTTTGCGAAAGCGATCGTCAATCGAGTATGGGCTCACTACTTTCAAGCTGGCATCGTCAA
The DNA here is from genome assembly GCA_021736575.1 of Pirellula sp. GTDB lineage: Bacteria > Planctomycetota > Planctomycetia > Pirellulales > Pirellulaceae > JBKCUI01. Next base: position 26,411 of record JAIPFP010000064.1, read on the forward strand.
TCCACCGGACGATCTGAATTTGGCGAACGCACCCAGCAACGTCGAGTTGCTCGATTACTTGGCCAACGGTTTCATAGAACACCAGTACGACCTAAAGTGGCTACATCGAACGATTGTCAATACGGACACGTATCAGCGCAGTTGGCAAACGAATGCTTCCAATGAAATGGATCGACGCAATTTTTCGCATGCTTTGCTTCGAAGGTTGCCAGCCGAGACCGCTTATGACGCGTTGCGAATTGCATTGTCAAGCGACAAAGCGGCTCTGTCCATTTGCAATCTGGAATCCGAACGTGCGATGACCCTACCAGGCGCGAGTGCCCAATCGAAAAAGAGCAATAATAAAGACCTGTACGCTTTGAGCGTGTTCGGCAGATCCATTCGCGAGAGCAATTGCGATTGTGATCGAACAAGTGACCCCAGTTTGTTGCAAACTGTCTTCATTCGCAATGACGCCGATGTGTTGCGAGCCATGACCGATCCAAAATCCAGTTGGCTGGCACAGGTCGCAAAAGAACACGACTGGGCCCTGCCGAACAATGCTGAAAAGGGAATCGACAAAGCGGCCAAGCCATTGCCCGCGACAATGAAAGATGGGAATGTCGACAAGGACCAAGTTCTTGCCGACGAACTTGACAAGAAGGTTCGTATCTTTCGGACGCAACTTGAGAAGTTGAAAGACGGTCAAGCTCCAGACGCCAAGATTCGAGATGCCAAATCAAGGCTCCTCTTGAACGAAAAACGCCTTGCGGAACAGCTCGCACTCATTGCTAAGAAAGCGGAAGAGAAAGCGTCGGCTGTGAACTTGGAAGCGGCAAACGCTTCGAAGATTGACACGAACATCGCGGCAATTGCGAGCGACGAAATGTCTAGCTTGATCGAAGAAGCCTACCTGCGAACACTCTCGCGCAAGCCATCCTCAATGGAAGCGCAGCGACCTCAACAAGCGATTGCCCAAGCGGAGTCTCCGATGCACGGCTTTAGCGA
>JAIPFP010000347.1 GCA_021736575.1 Pirellula sp.
GTGAAAAATCGGCAGCCGAGTTGGCACAATACCTAGAAACAATCAACCAAGCTTGCGTTCAAAACCTACCACCAACTCCGCAACACCCTTCCAGCCGCCCTGCGAAAATGGCTGATTCTTAGTTGCGATTGATACTTGGAGAACCTGGGTGTGATCTTTAAACAACTTCGGATTCCCCAACATACAGTTCTTTACGCCGGCCCTTATCGCCAAAGCAAAACGCAGCGGAAGCAAGGATGTCAAATTGATCTTCTGATCCAAACCAAGCGATCTGTTTATCTGTGTGAAATCAAATTCAAAAGCCAGATCAGCACCTCAGTCATCCAGGAAGTCGACCGCAAAATCGGTGCGATTAAACTGCCGAAGAATCAATCGATTCGAACTGTCCTGATTTACGACGGCCAATTAGCGCCATCGATCGAAGAAGATCAGGCCTTCGATTTTCTTATCCCCGCAAGCGAGCTTTTTGTAATCTAGGGATGAACTTCCCCAAGGCGATCTTGGATCGTCATACCCGGCAGTGCCGACTGAACCTCGCGCCATCGGCTTTCATTGATAGAAAACGCCGACCATAGCTTTACGCGTTTTAGTCGCGGCTGCTGGCGAAGCCATTCCAGCACGCGCGGTGTCACCCGATTATCATCAATACATATCTCGACCAACTTTGGTAGCACCGGGAACTCGAAACGAACCTTACCCAGGTCGATATCTCGTAAGCAAAGCAATTCGAGGTTGCGGAATCGCCCGAGGAATCGATAGTCCTTATCAATGACAGAGTAAGCCGGAAAGAGCGACATGCGTCGAATGTTTTCGGCGGGAGCATGCGCCACCAATTTCAGGCTTTGGCTACCGGAGTTCCAATGGTCTAGTGTCGTCATGTAAGGAAAGCTTTCCAAGCACTTCGCACATTCTGCAGGGTTCTTAAACCATCCTAGGCCTTGATCCGCGAATTGGACTTCGCGCACACGCCACCCCAGTGGTACCGGTTCAGTCCCTACTACTCGAAGTTGGAGGAACCGACTGTTGTCTGTCAGTTTTCTCAACCACGCTGGTGCCGCGTCAACGAACTCGAAGCTACATGCTTGTGGTTCGACCAGCAGTTCACGGGCTTTCGCCTCGCGTTGGATTTGTCTGACCGATTCGGTCACTAAGGTAACGATGACGGCCACGGCAGCAAGGAATCCAAGCAGTTCTGGTAGCGAGACTTGCCAAAATGAATTTCGTTTCCTTCGCCTGTGCTCGACGAGGAAACCGACTGCCAACAGGATTGCTGTACAAGCCAGCGCGTTGAACAGACAACCCATCCAATTCGGAGCAAGCATCCCTTTCCAAAACGTCCAGTTTTCGAAACTGGTCCAATAGCGGCCGCCAGGAATCGGTTTCAAAGGTAGAGGATTACCATGCTTGCGATACGATTCCAAGCGTTGTTGGAGTTGCTCGCGTCCCTCCCCCTCTGAATTTGGCTTGGGAACGAAACGGTGCAAGTGAACCCATGGCCAACCATGCGATTGCTGTTGAAAGTCGCGAGCATAGTAGCGATCGTCAATCTCACCAGGGATTACGATCAGCAGCAGCGCAAATGCAGTCCCGGCAACAATCAGCAGAGTGCTGAGATGGAGTGGATTTTTCCGCGAAACATTCATCTCGTTGAAGCGTCCGTCCTTCGCTAAGCCGAGTTCACCGCTTTGATTGGATCAGTATGATACGTTGTTTCGGCGTGTTCTCAAAATCTCTTTGTATCAAGAGGTCACTCAGGTAGTTCGAATCCTACCATCTCTGCTGCAAAAAGCACCTATTTTCCCTGGAAAAACGAGGGTTCTGAGGCGACTCTGGCGACTCACTCGCGCGACTCACCAGGGGCCAAGGCAGCGCACTAGGGTTGTTGATTTATCGGGGGCAGCATGTGCAAGCATGCACGTGCATGGACGTGCAGGAAAGCCAAAGCAATGGGCCAGAAATGCGAAAAACCCTGGGGAAACCAGGGTTTTGCAGCGGAGAGGACAGGAACCGAACTTTTGGGTGTTTTGGCTATGTTTCTGAAGAGTTCGAAAGGCAAGGAGAACGGTTGGTAACCCAAGAAAAAGTTTGATTCTCGAAGTTTTTTATCTGGTTCGTCGCATCCATGCTTCATGTTCTTGTGAGGTGTGCATCACACCAAGAACAAGAATCTCAAGCTCCTGAACGTCGTAGAAGACGACGAATGGAAATCGGGAAATCGGCCAGTACCGTAAACCGTAATCAACCGAAGAACGCCGATAGGGATCTTCTGCTAATTTTAGCGTTGCTACTTCGACGCATTCAAGGAAATCAAATCCCAGCCCAACCTTATGTCGATCGTACCAGTTCGCGGCAGACACTACATCCGTATGAAAAAGGGGATGGTATCGAACCTGGTACTCACCGTCTGGCATCTTTGATTTTTTTCCAAACTGCGTCGTGAGTCAATCCGACTGCTGGATCCACTAGCATTTCGTCTCGCCGACGCTTTGCTTCCTCAATCGCGGAATTTGGCACAGGGATTTGCTCATCGTTTGAAACAATGTCATCCCAAATCGTTTGAATAAGCTCCAGACGCTCCCCTAGAGAGAGGTGCCGTATCGATTCTGTGTATAGATCCATATTATTCTCCCTTCGCATTATACCATCAAGTCTTTCACCGGGCTACTGAATTCTAATCTGCAATGGCCCAGGACGATGCGGCTTGGCTAGCCAAATCCCCGGCTCTGCGAGAAAAGCTCATCGCTGTGGGTTTGGTCGAACCAGAGCCGATTCCCGAGAAGGTAATTATCCCAACGCTCGATGCGTTCCTAGATGGCTACATCAAACGCCACGGCAAGAGTCGCAAGCCAGCCACCGTCGCGGTATGGAAACAGGTGGTAGCGAACCTCAAAGAGTACATGCTCGAGGGAATCCGGATCAACCAGATTACCGCGGGGCACGCGAACGAGTTTCACGAGAAGCTTAAAGCCAGAGCGATGGCCACGACGACGATCCACAAACGGATCCAATTCGCGAGGCAATTCATGCACGATGCGGTCGACAAGCTGATGAAGAAGGCGAATTCAGTTTGGCAAGTGATCTTGGGGCTGAGCCGCTATCCCGTTTTTCTTAACCACAGAACACACCGAAACGAATCCTCCCCCGTTATGTCGTCTTTCCGTGTGTTCGGTGTGTTCCGTGGTTCCATTCGATGCGGGCCAGTAGGCAAATAGAAATCCCACGCGAGTTCCCAATGCACGTTGTCTGCTCTCAGCTTGGCAATTCACCACGCATCGCACAGCAGAGTTACCTGCTGGTAACCGAGGATGATTTTGCTAAGGCAGCCGGCGTGGCGAAGGTAATGGTGATGGAAGCGGTGGCCAATTCCTGAATTCGATCGACTTCAGATCGGCAATTGCGATCGGCTTGAGAAAGGGAAAAAAACGCCCCGACTCATGCAATTCCTGAACCGCTCGCTCCATGTTTGGAATCGTTACCTCCGGAACAATGATCAACCCTGGAGGGGCAAAGCATGGGTCATGCATTGTAGGCAGATCGAAACTGCAGATCTGCGCGAAATAAACGGGGAAGTGATCACCGTTGGGTAATTCGACAACTGCATAAGGCCAATAACCTTTGTCCGTGTACAGCGCATCGAATTCGACCGGGAAATGCAGGATCACTTTATTTGAACTCATGGAGGATGTCCTACCTTTCGGAACAGAAGTCACGGAGACATTGGAACAATGTCGCAATTGCATGCTGCTCAGACTCGGGGTCTTCCAAATTTCGCCATGGCGTTTTGGACTGAGGAAATGCGATGTACAACACCAGGACGGGCCAAACCATGTTGTGTCCATGCGTTGCACGCAAGCGAAGCCATTCGCTGAAGCCTTTTAGAAATTCGAATCCTGTTCCCAAATCGAATCCTTGGATACAGGAAGCGACGGAATCATACGTAACTTTTCGTAAAAACATACCAGGTCGAGATTGAAGATCCGAAAGTACCTCTGGAAACGACATCCCTGCCGCTGGCGGTAACCGTTGGTTATCGATTCGTTCTCTTGCCCAGGTTGCCAATTTACCGTTGCGCAGGTCAAGTCTCCCTAAAACAACTTCATCGGAACTTGGGGCCAAGATCGCATTTTGATGGGTCGCTCGGTAGTGAGTGTGGTCGGTATCGTAATCGGCAAGATGATCCTGGTTGGCCTCCGACTGTTTGACCAACTCAGATGCCAGTTTCCTAAGACCACCCGGAGTCCCGTAAATGCAAATCTTGTTTCGTCCATCTTCTTCGCGCCTTACAAAGGCAAGTAAAGTGGACTCGTCGTGTTGAGAATTCATCCTTCTTCCTCATTATTATTCAATAGCGGCGTTGATCGGAATTGATACTCACATGGCCAAAGCTTCTGCAAAGCATCCTTGGCTACCTCATTGAGTTCGTTTTGTGCTTCAGCACGATTCGGACATACAGCTAATCTAAACAACTCGATACGATACTGCTCGGCAACCGCTGGTGTCATCTCGCCGATCAGTCGAACGATGCACCAATACTTCCATGGATGGTCGTCACCCTCAAGCACTTCCTGAATGAACGGAGCAACAGCCTGAGGAATGGTCAGGAGAAATTTCCCAATAGGTCGAGAGATGGGCCAATTGCCGTCTTGCAACCACTCGAGCAATTCCCTTAGATACGGAGCCAAAGCTGGATACCCAAGTGCAAGAAGAGCACGAGTATTGATAACGTCGGATTTATCTAGGGGAAGATATTTGCGTGGATCTGATGCCATAACCGCCAATCGTATCATCGAGACACTGCAGGTTAAAGCTTTCCGCTGAGTCATTGAGCCATTTGTCCTATCTTTGCCGCCAACCCAGTTTGGCAAGTGATCTTGGAGCTGAGCCGCTACGGAGGGCTTCGTACACCCTCGGAAACGCTATCGCTACGATGGGAGGACATCGATTGGGAAATGAACCGAATGAGTATTCCAGAGCCGAAGGTCGAGCATCATTATGGCCGTGGCATCCGGAGTTGCCCGATCTTTCCAGAGCTGCGACCTATCTTGGACGAAGCCTTCGAAATCTTTGGGGACAAGAGTGAGTTTGTGGTCGCGGCTCCACAGTACCGTGCAGCAGCCAATACAGCGATGGGTTGGAAGAACTCGAACCTACGGACCGAGATGACGCGACTGCTGCGCCGCGCTGGCGTCTCCGGTTGGCCACGATTGTTCCATTCGATGCGAGCCAGTAGGCAAACAGAACTGCAACGCGAATTTCCGCTGCACGTCGTCTGCTCCTGGCTTGGCAACTCGCC
>JAIPFP010000348.1 GCA_021736575.1 Pirellula sp.
AACTCGACTCGGTCCTTGCGACTACCTTCACTCGCAAAGCTGCAGGCGAAATCCTACACCGCATCCTCAGTTGGTTGTCGGATGCGGTTGAGGAGGAGGAAGGCTTCGAGCGATTGGTTGGCGTTCTCAAACCGCTTGAGATTACGAAAGACACGGTCCGCTATCAATTGGGTCGACTCTGTTCGCATTTGCACCGATTCAGAGTTAGTACTTTAGACAGTTTTTACTCGCAACTCGCAAAATCCTTTGCCCTAGAATTGAAATTGCCACCCGGCTGGTCGCTGTCCGATCCCTTTCAAACGGATCAACTGCAACATGAAGCCATTAGCCGCATGTTCGATACGATGGACCGTGCAACCCTGAGGTCGCTCGTATCTCAACTGTCCAAAGGCGAAGCGACTCGCAGTATCCGTCGCGAGATCGAAACGGTCGTCACATCGGGCTATGACTTGTTTCGAAAGACGACCGAGGAGGCGTGGAATCAATTGGATGTGCCTCGCGGTCCAACGGTTGAACAAGTCGAAAAGTCCCTCGCCATGTTTCGCGTTTCGAATGTGGAACACAAATCGTTCGCAACCGCCCGCGATAAAGCTGTCGCTAAATTCGAAGCAGGCGAATGGGCGGAGTTTCTCGGTACGACCTTGGTGAAGAATTCGGACGACGAGACACCCAAGTACTCAGGCAAGGAACTCAGTGACGACGCAGTTAAAGCTTTGAAAATACTCGCCAAGAAAGCGGCCGTAGAAGAGCTTGCAAGCCGCCGGGCACAAAACGAAGCTGCTTACCGTTTGCTTGCGAATTATCATTCGCAACTTCAATTAATCAAGACTCGCAAACGAATCGTATCATTCGATGATATTGCCGAACGTCTCTCGCAATGGATGCAAGAAACGATCGCCAAGAATCGCAACCCCGATGAGCCCAAGAATCGCAACCCCGATGAGCAGAGTATCGCCAATCAACGGGTTACGAATTCAATCGACGACGAAGGCATGAAGAACATTTCCTACCGGCTTGATTGCCCCGTGAATCATCTGTTGCTCGACGAGTTTCAAGATACTTCGCCCATGCAGTGGAACATCATCAAACCCTTTGCCGAAGCGATCGTCCAAGGAACGTCGAAAGACAAGTCGTTCTTCTGCGTTGGGGATAGCAAACAAGCCATCTATGGATGGCGAGGCGGCGTCTCCGAAATTTTTGAATCCGTTGGCAATCAAATCGAACGCGTTCGCCAAGAGAAATTGGTCAAGAGCTATCGCAGCTCGCCTATTGTGATCGACTTTGTCAATTCTGTTTTCACGCAACTTGCAAAGCATGAACGTTACTACAACGATGACGAAGCCGAGATCATATCGAGCGACACGCAAGCGGTGACCGACTGGATGAATCGGTACTTCACGAACCACGAAACGACCAAAGACTGTCTGCCAGGCTATGTCGAGTTTCGAAATGCAGACTGCGAAAAGAACCGCGACCAAGAGGGGGAAGAAAGCAGTTATGGGTTGCTTGATGAAGTTGCCGATCGCATCGCAGAACTGCACAAAGCTTCGCCACATGCCGAGATTGGAGTATTGACTCGCACGAATCGAGATGTCGGAAAGGTAATCGGATTGTTGCGAGAACGTGGCGTCGAAGCAAGTCAAGAAGGTGGCAACCCGCTCATTGATTCGTCTCCGGTTCTGCTTTTGTTGAGTGCGATGAAGCTAGCGAATCACCCATCTGACTCGCTGGCTTATTTTCACGTCAGCCACTCACCGCTGATGGAGAGTCTGCCGAATGAGATCGCTGGGCAATCGATCCTTTTATCCTCGTTCTTGCGCGAACAACTCGATTCGTTCGGCTTTGGTCGAACGCTCGGCAATCTAAGCAACTTGTTGGCCAATCATTGCAACACACGGGATCAAGACAGGCTCAAGCAGTTCGTTCAACTTGGCTATCGATTCGATGCGTTGCGAAACCAACACATTCATGATTTTGTAGACTACGTAGAGCGGCAAAAGGTTTCGGTACCCGGAATGAGTTCGGTCCGTGTCATGACAATCCACCAGTCTAAGGGGCTTGAATTCGACGCGGTGTTTTTGCCAACGCTGGACCAAACGATCATTTCGAGGCCACCAACATTTGTGGCTATGTACGATGACCGAACGAAGCCACCCATCGGTGTGCTTCGTTACATGAACCGCGATATTCAAAAGCACCTGCAAGATTCATGGCGAATTGCCTTTCGAGAATTTGCGAACCAGCAACTTGCAGAAGCATTGTGCGTTTTTTATGTAGCCCTAACGCGAGCACGACAAGCTTTGTATCTCTACACATCGCCCTCATCGACACCCAAGAAGCGATGGGGCTCGGTATTGCATTCCATCTTTGCGACACAGGGCCAGAGCGAGCAGCCAGGCATCACAGTGGCGAGCTTTGGCAATCCTAATTGGTACGAGCGACTTGCGACGACCCTGCAAACCGATCCAATCAATGCACCACAATCGCGAGCGATTCAAGAGCGAAGAGTTAGAACGATACGACTCAATCTCGCAGCGGATTCCGTTCGGCGACTGCCTTGGCTGCGCCCAAGTGCTCCCAGTCGACCGGCGATGGTTGATTTAGCAACCCAATGGGCGGGAAGCAATTCGTCTGGCGCTGTCGTTGGAAAACTGGTGCACCGTTGGTTCGAAGAGATTCGTGGTTGGATCGAAGACTTCAAACCGAGCAAGAAGCGTCTCAAAGAGATCGCGGGCTCGACGCTAACGCAAGAAGAAATGGCGCACGTCAAGATCAACGAATGGGTCGATCGGTTCGTGCAGTATTGCGAGAAGCCTTCGGTGTTGCTTGCGCTCAGTGCCGATCGCTATCGAGCATGGCATCAGCCGAGGATGTTGCATTTGGAGGTGACGAACGAGCGACGATTACTGCAGATTATTGATGGTCAGATGCTGAGTGGTGTGATAGACCGCTGTGTGCTGGGCTTCGATGGCGACCGAGTGGTTAGGGCGGAAATTTTGGATTTCAAAACCGATCGTAGACCTGAGTCGATAGCCATCGACGCATGGACGAACGAACGAGCCGAGGTTCACGGCACTCAGTTGCGATACTACCGCCGAGTGCTTTGTGAGCAATTTGGGCTACATCCAAACGACGTCCAACTCAACTTGTTGCTGTTGAGCGAAGACCTGCAAGTTTCGATCAGCTAGTACTTTTCAAAATCGCCTCAAACGCCTCACAGCAGATTTGCTTGTCATACAATCGTTCAGCCAGTGCGCGGCCTCGTTCACCCATTGCTTTCAATTCGCTGCGTTCCATCCTAAGAGAATTTCGAATAGCCTCGGCGATCGCATTGCGGTCACCCGGTGCTACATTCCAACCAATCCGCTCTTTTTCGACCAATCGCCAAACTGCGTTTCCTTCCGGAACAATTGCCAGCACGGGAGTACCACTCGCAAGAATGCCATAAAGCTTGCTAGGTGCCAAACAACCGGTAATGGCTGCGTCCATTGAAACGATGTGGAGATCCGCCGCAGACAAGCTTGCGGCCAGAATTTCACGAGGTTGGTAGTCAAAAAACCTTACATGGTCATAGCCGGCGGACTGAACCTCCAGTTCGTGGCGTTTAGCCCCGTTGCCGACCAACGCCAATGTTATACGACGCTCTGCGACATGATTTGAAACCAACCTCATCGCATCAATCAACACATCAAGTCGTTGCGTCAACCCCATATTTCCTGAGTGCATAACCACGAAGTTGTCATCCAGACGCTGTTCCGCACGAAATGGATTGTTAGACTTGATCGGAGTAACAGTCGAGCAGTTCATCCAGTTTGGGACAATTTGTAGCTTCTTTTTGGGAATGCCCCAACAATCGACGAGTCGATGGCGCATATCCTCGTCCAGAACCACAATGCAATCCGCACGCAAGTATTCCGCTTTTAATCGATTGCGAAGGAATCGAATCGGAACGTTGTTCTTGGCAACGCCTACCGCAACAGCGACGTCTGGATAAATATCTTGAAGGTAATAGATGAGCCTGGCTTTCCGTCGTCGAGCCATCGGGCCCACAACGAGCGGCAAAAGGAACGGATCTGTTTCGCAGACGATAATCTCAGATTTGATGTTTGTATTGCTGTTTCGCTCGGCTGATGAACTTTCATAAATCGGTGCGACGAAATTCTTTCCCGTCGTTTTTCCCCACCGCCTTACGGCCAGCGTAAAAGAAACTAGATTCCGAACTCGAGCAAATCTTTGGCTTTTTGGAAGCCGGCTATGAAGCAATCGATGAATCGCTACGCCATTTCGAGTTTGGACCCCCGAACGAACGAATGTTTCGTTTTCGATTTCCCAATTTGGCTGTCCTGCAATGGCGGTTACCTCCCACCGCGGCGCCAGAAACTCGCACAACTCGGTCAGTAATTGGCCCGTCGCTTCGCTGTCCGGCCAATAGCATCGATTAATAAAACAAACGCGTGACAAATGTTAGGTGTTAGGTGTTAGGTGTTAGGTGTTAGGTGTACTGCCATTCTCGGCCGTCACGTGTCAATGATCGCTACTACTCGGCACCAGACGACTCTTGCCAATCGCTTCAATCGTCTCAATCACATCTTGGTTGTCCGGCATTTTCTGTTTCAAATACTCTAAGCACTCGATCGCCTCCTCGAACTGTTTCAATTTCAGATGTAGCATTGCGCGGTCCTGCCAAACCACGAAGATTTCTGGTGATGAGCGGTTGATCTCCCGAAGCAATTCAATCAGTGGTTCAATACGCGAGGGCTGAATCTCGGAACGCCTCATTGCAAACTTCGACGCAACGACACCGTATGCGGGCGAAACTTGAGTCAACTTTCCAAATGAATTTAAAGCAGTCGCTGTTCTGCTGTTAGATAAGTCATCAATAACGCTCACCAATTGCTTCAGTCCAGCATCCTCACCGTTTACAATTTCTTCGCGGACTCCATCCAACCAATGGTCATCGCTATTCTTGGCCGTTTTCTCCAACAGTGTCAATAGCTCCGGCGACTCGGGGTACAACTGCACAGCCATAGCGATCAGCGAACCATTGCGACTGGCATTGGAGGCCCTTGTTGGCTTGGGGAAAAGAACATCGGAGACGACCGATCGAAGGCAAACCGCAGCCAATTTTTTCCTTAATGTTGGTTGATCAAATGGCACTACATTTTCAAGTCGTTTGATCAAAAAACTCTGCGCTTCTTTGATGCTGCCTGCCATCACGAGACAATCAAAGGCCGCAGCAATGGTTTCGGGTAAATGCGAATCGGCTTCAGGGGAAACCCAAAAGTTTTGAGA
>JAIPFP010000349.1 GCA_021736575.1 Pirellula sp.
GGGTTCCCGCCTGCGCGGGAATGACGCGGAGTTGGGTTCCCGCCTGCGCGGGAATGACGCGGAGTTGGGTTCCCGCCTGCGCGGGAATGACGCGGAGTTGGGTTCCCGCCTGCGCGGGAGTGACGCGGAGTTGGGTTCCCGCCTGCGCGGGAACGACGCCATTTTAGACAACCTGTTTCGGGGCAGTCGTATGGGCGAGCCGATTTTTTTGACTCGGATCGAGCAGCCCGACTCGATTCCATGGAGCGATCGACCTTTGTATCTTCTCAACCAATTGCTTTGAACCAATGTCGTTTTCCGAAACCGTTTTGAACATGGACTCTGCTCGTGATCGCAACGAACTGTCTTTAGCGAGCATATAGCCACGTGGCCAATGGATTGGGTCAAGTGCAACATCTTGTTCAAACCCAATCGCGCTTACAAAATAATAACTTGCCAACGCTGCGAAGTTCTTAAAGCTGGGCAGCCCCTGATAGCAAAGTGCTACGAATGTATCGATCCATGCGAGCTCTTCGTGGACATCCTCGGCATACGCATTCAAAAGGTTGAGGGTGCATCGTTCATCGCCGCCGAACGCCTCCGCAATTCTCGCCACGCCGCTGAGCGAGTGTGCAATGCCACTGCTGTGCAATGGATCGACAAAACCATATGCATTGGGCAAGCTTATCCAACCTTTGCCAATCGCGGAATTGCTACAGCGGCTTAGACGACGCATGAACCCCAGGCCACTTTCTGGCGCCACAATCTCGCTTGAACGCAGCATTCGTTCGATACTTGGATAGCGAGCTACGAGCGCTTGCCAATGGGCGGAACGTTCTGCCGCCGTCAAGGTTGTGGGCCAAGATGCTTCCGGTAACACGAAGCCAAGACTAGTGATTCCATTGCAAAATCGCAGTGCCCACAACCATCCATTTTCAAAAACATGATGCTGTGCGGAATCATCGCCGCAAAAGAGGTTTTGCAAGTCTTCATGATACGACGGCGTCTGGATAGCGAAATCCTCGACGCCACGGAAATGCCCAAAGATGGCTCCGGTCCGCGTCCGCATCCAATCGGAATTCGATTGCACACCTGTCCAAGCTCGCAACCTTTGCGAGCCACCTGTTGCATCAATTAACCATCGAAATTGAATTTGTGTTTCTTGATCGTCCCCGCTCGCAAGCGTGCATTGCCACATGTTCGCAACGGGATCAAACGTCGCGTTTCGAATCGAAGTCCGTTCAAGGCCTGTGGTCCCCGAGTTGACCGCTTGTTGAAATAGCCAGTGGTCGACGTCGCTCCGAAGCCAATGCGTATCGCTTCGGGCGTCATCGCTGGATGCCGCGACAAGCAGAGAGTTCGAATGCAACTCATCATCGGTGAACGAGTTTCCTTGGGACTGCGAATAGTACGCGAATCCGCGCTTTTTGCCGCAAACCAAATCGGGATAGTGCCTCTGCCATTGTCCGAAACTCGCTAACGGCGCCAATTCCGAAAGCCCCCAACGTTCGGCCAGATGCCGAATGAGAAAATCGGCCGTCGGGGTCGAGGATTCGCCAATTGCGAACCTCGGGTGAGCCGACTGGTCGATGAGCAACGTGTCTTTTCCCTGCTTTTGAAGGATCCAAGCAAGCAAACTACCGGAAAATCCCGATCCAACCACGAGTGCAAAGTACTTTGGCTTCATTGTTATCCTTGCCATCAAAACATTCTCAAAAATCTGTTGGACTGCTATCGAACTATAGCCGAGGTTGGCGTTAAACTAAGGGGGTGAAAGGATTTGCTTGTGTTGAGAGAAGATTTTGTGACGCACTTTTTATGACACCACCTTCAGTTGTTTCGACTTTTGTTAGGCACACGGAACCCGCGATTTCCTGGCAAGCTCGCGAACGGTTGCTGCTTGCACCTTACGCCATGTTTTCAAGCCAATCGTTGGGACGCGTCGTTCCCGAGGATCCGCATCCTTACCGAGGCCCGTTTCAACGCGATCGCGATCGCGTTTTGCACAGCGCAGCTTTTCGCAGGTTGAGCGGGAAAATGCAAGTCTTTACCGGTGATATGGGAGACTATCACCGAACAAGACTCACGCACACCAACGAAGTCGCTTCGTTGGCGAGAACCATCGGTCGCACACTTCGCTTGAACGAGGACTTGATCGAAGCGATGGCGTTGCTTCATGATATAGGCCACCCACCCTTCGGTCATTGCGGCGAAGACGCGCTCGAGTCATCCGCGAAAGACTTTGGCGGCTTTTCACATAATGCATTTGCGCTCGAGCTTGCAACTCGAATCGAGCAACGACACACCTCCTATCCCGGCTTGAACTTAACGGCCGAAGTGTTGTCGGGGCAGGAGTTTCGATCTCATAAGGAGACTGGAACCGTGCAAATGCTTGAGATCCAGGTTGTGGATGCCGCCGACAGCATCGCGTACGACGCGCACGACTTGGATGATGCGTTGAAGCTTGGCTTGCTGAGTTGGCAACAGCTGCATGGACTCGGATTGGTGCAACGAGCGATGCAGGTCGCCCCGATCGAGCAAAGCAACGCAATGAATCGTAGGCAAATGCTGGTCCACACTTTGCTCGACATTCAAATGGGTGACTTCCTGCAACACTCGATGGGGCTATTGGCCGATGCGACGCAGCTAGATAGCAAAGGCGTCCAAGAAGTTGGCCTTCAGCTTCAAATGTCGCATACTATGCAGTCGGACAAAGAGGAACTAGAAAATTTCCTGTTCGAACACGTCTATCGTCATCCGAGGTTGGTGGAGGTTCGGCAGCGAGCGGCAACTCGGATAAACCAGCTTTTCCGATTGCTGAAATCCTATCCGCAACGGTTGCCCGAACGCTTTCGGAAATGGGCTTTGGAGTGGGGCGTGGAACATACGGTCGTTGTCTACTTGGCAGGCATGACAGATCGATTCTGCGATGAACAATACATTTCGCTCGTTGAGCTTGGCCGCGAATCAGCCCAAGATTGGAGCTAGACACGCGGTAGTTAGACAACCAATTCCCAAGATTTACAAACGCTGAACGAACTTCGATCACTATGCAAACCAAAAACATGTCCCAGACAACACGATTTCCACGACTTGGCTCTTCTCAAGCTAAGTTTTTGGCCTCTTTTTTTTCGCTCGCGTTTGGGATTGTTAATTCCGGTGCAGCCTGGGCACAACGCCCCACCGCTCCAAAACTTTTTCCACAAAAGACCCTTTTGTACGCTCGGATCGATGATACGAGGGAGCTGAAAAACAAGCTTTCACAGACCTCGATGGGACGCCTTAGTGACGATCCGCAGCTTAAGCCGATCTTGAGCAGCTTTTATTCTACGTTCAGCTCGCTAGTCCAAGGAATGCAGAATGTGATCGGCGTGAATTTGGACGAGTTGTTGTCCATCCCCAACGGCGAACTCGCGCTTGCGGTTGTACCGTCCAAAACAAGACCCGTCGTTTGCGGAATGATCGAGGCTGGTGACGAATTGCCCGCAGTTCAGCTCATGATTGGAAGGTTAGAGGAACGTCTCTCATCGCAGGGCATGCAGAAAAACACCAAAGAAGTTGGGAAAATCACGGTTTCGCAGTATGGAGTCGACTCGCCGAATCGGCAATTTGGATTCTTTTCGGACTCGGGAGTTTTGGTCTTTGCCAGCAACGCCGAGTACGCTGAGTCATTGGCGCAAATTTGGCAAGGGAGCGGGATAGACCACAAACCACTTGCGGACAATCGAGATTTCACGACGATCCTGAGTCGATGCGTGGGTACCGCTGGCGAACGTCCACAAGCGTCGTTCTATGCAAACCCGATTGGCCTCTATCGCGAGATCACAAAGGAAAACGCAGCGACCATTGGCGTGCTAGTCGCTCTGAAAACACTTGGCGTCGACGGTATCAAGGGAGTGGGCGGAAGCGCCATTCTTGCTCCGAACGATTTTGACTCGATTGTTCATGCACATTTACTGCTCGACACCAATCGACAAGGTGCGCTTCGTGCCGTTCGCCCCAAGAGCGGACCGACTGAACCTGAGTCATGGGTAGGCGATCAAGTTTTGGGTTATGGAACAATTAATTGGGACTTTAGCAAAACCGTCAAAGCGATTGCAGAAATTGTGGACACATTTGGCGGTGAAAATTTCTTTGAAAACAACGTCATGGCAAACGGTAGTCGACAGACTGGTGTAGACCTTAGAAAAGACGTGCTGGAGATGCTGGATGGCCGCATTTCGCTTGCTCAAATGATCTTGCCTCCGAAACGTATCAATAGTCAAAGCAATCTTTTTGGAGTCCATCTCAAAGATCTACAACGCGTCAAGACTGAGGTTTTGCCAAAATTTTTCGACAGGCTAAAGTCGAATGATGCAAGATGGTCGTCCAAATTGATTGGTGATTCGACGGTTTATTGGCTGGAGTTCAAAAACGAAAATCCCAATATTCGCGCTCCTCAACCAGCCTTCGGAATCGTGGGTAAGGAACTGTTGTTTAGCGACTCGTTCGACACGCTGAAACATGCCATTGATGTCGAATCCAGCGGCGACGATCTACTGAACGATGCGATTGAATACAAGTTGGTTCGCGACCGAATCAAGGCGCAGCTCAAAGACAAGGAGAGTTCGATCATGTTCTATCAGCGCCCCGAAGAATCGTTAAGGTTGTTCTACGATTTGGCGAACGATCGAGCGAATATCGATAAACTCGAGCAGATTTCGGCCAACAATCCCTTCTTTACTGCGTTGGTAACCGCTCTCAAGAGTCGAGACTTACCTCCGTTTGAGGTCATTTCCAAATACATGGCGCCATCGGGTTCGTTTGTCGTGGAAGAAGAAGACGGACTTCACTACACCGCGTTCAACATGCGCCGGGAATAATCGGAAAGCCTTCGCCGTCATAATGAGCCCCACGAAGAAAGCCACTTCCATTGATCAAAATGTCGCGGTCGATTTCACCTTCAAATTGATGGCACTTGCTCTCCAACATACTTCACACATGTTGGCCCTCGACGTGGAAGCTTTTGTTGAACCAAGCCTCGATCAATTGCTCGATGAACTTGAGCAATCGCATGGGCTTTCGACAGGCCGAGGCGAGTCTATCGCTCGACTGCGTTCGCTCCTTGAGCAATTCCATCGTGGTAGAGTCTTCGTACGCGAGGCCAACTCACTTGCTCTGGATAGGACCGCAAACCGACGTTTTTTGCATGCGCGCCATTCGGCGATTGCGACCCTTTGCTCGCGAGAGCGATTTGGGCAAGCGGTCGAAAGCACAAGTCAACGGGCGATTTACCAAT
>JAIPFP010000065.1 GCA_021736575.1 Pirellula sp.
TCGGACAAATCTTTCGACAGGATATCTCTACCGGCGAATCCACATTGTTGACCGATGGTGGACGATCGCAAAACGGCGGTTGGGCTTGGAACAACGAGAAAAACCTGATCTGTTACGGCTCGACACGACGCAATGGCGCCGATCGCGACCTTTGGATCATGGATCCCACCGACCCCAAGTCGGACAGACTTGCAGTTCAAGTTTCCGGTGGAGGCTGGTCCGTTCAAGACTGGGCACCTGACGACGCGACGCTACTCATCATGGAGTCTCTTTCGGTTAACAAAACGAATCTTTACCTTGCTGACGTTGCCACTGGCAAGCGGACGCCCCTGACCGATCCTACCAAAGATGTCGCGTATGGCGGTGCTCAGTTCTCATTGGATGGCAAGAGTGTTTACCTCACCACGGATGAACTCGGCGAATTTCAGCAACTTGCGATCCTGTCTGTGGCAGACAAAAAGACGACCTTGCTAAGCGAAGACATCCCTTTCGACGTCGAAAGTTTTGAGTTATCGCATGACGGGACCAAGATGGTGTTCAGCGTCAACCAGCGTGGCATGAGTCAAGTTTTCGTCATGGATACAGCCACGAAAGTGAAACGCCAAGTTCCAAACCTGCCCGTTGGTGTTCTGTCACTCGGTCCATGGAATGCAAAGGATACCGAGTTTGCCGTGACGATATCTTCGGCACAGAGTTCGTCGGACGTTTTTAGCATTGATTCCAACTCACTAGCGTTAACACGCTGGACGGAAAGTGAAATGGGTGGCATAGTTCCGAGCGAGTTGCGAAACGCCGAACTAGTGGAGTGGAAGTCATTTGACGGGAAAGCAATCAGTGGATTTCTGTATCAACCACCCAAGAAATTCACAGGCAAGCGACCCGTTATCATCAACATTCATGGTGGACCAGAAGGCCAATCGCGACCCGTATTTCTAGGCCGCAATAACTATTTTCTGAACGAATTGGGATGTGCGATCCTTTTCCCCAATGTGCGAGGCAGTGTTGGTTATGGCAAGTCCTTTGTGAAGCTCGACAATGGCCTGCTTCGGCTCGATTCGGTCAAAGATATTGGCTCGCTATTGGACTGGATCGCGGAATCACCTGATTTAGATGCAAGCCGCGTCATGATAACGGGCGGAAGTTACGGAGGGTACATGACACTTGCGTGTGCGGTCGAATACAACAATCGAATCGCTTGTTCGTTGGATGTGGTTGGCATCTCGCATTTCGGCACGTTCCTGAAGAATACCGAAAGCTATCGCCGTGATCTACGCCGTGTGGAGTACGGCGACGAGCGTGACCCAGAGTTAGCAGCCTTCTTTGAGAGGATGGCTCCCCTGAACAACTCGGGAAAGATTTCAAAACCGCTTTTCGTCGTTCAAGGCGGAAACGACCCGCGAGTTCCGTTGAGTGAAGCTGAGCAGATGGTGGCTCGGGTTAAATCCAACGAGAAACCGGTATGGTATCTGATGGCTAGCGACGAGGGGCATGGGTTTCGAAAGAAGAACAATGCGGACTTTCAATTTTATGCTACCGTTCTATTCATTGAGAAATACCTGCTCGGCAAATAGGGTTCCGTAGGTCGCCCCCGGCAGGTGCGAACTACGCACCGTTTGCAAGCCCTCGGCAACTGGCAAGTCAAAAGTAAATCGCCGCTGTGCATCCGCCAATGTAGAACGGTTGTCCTTAACCGTTTTCCGAGGTGCAAGGCACTTCCAAACAGTTGAGGACAACTGTTCTACTCACCGTCACCAAGGAATTGGCCAACGTTTGACCTTGGACGGTGACGTTGTTGGATCACCGACCAACTATGGCAGCGTTAGTTGGCAAATGAAGCAATGTTGAGACCAGCAAACGATAGACACAGATATCCATAATACAATCGATGGCTCGACGCTTTTTGGCTCGTCGTAGTTCCTGACATGGATGCGACGACCAAAAACTTGGTTAGGCAAAGAGCGGCATCTACGTTCGTCGCTCCGCTCCATCACTCCGTGCCTGCTTCTAATGGCTTCGCTACCGACCCCGCCTCCGGCGACTTGACAGACGGACTCAGGGCCATGCGGAAGCCGAAGTTGATCGAATGGGACGCCGGACTGTACGTGCTGCGGTTCGCCGCCCGGCAATCCGCTGCGTCGTTGCCCCAACTGCTGCCACGGGCCACGCGGACCGTGCCGACCGTGCCCCCTTCTTCGGATACCATCGGATCCACTACGTTGCCTTCTTTATAGGTACTAAACCAATCATGAGTCCACTCATTGCAGTTGCCATGCATGTCAAACAAACCACGAACGCTCGGACGAAGTTCCCTAGGCGGGTGAACGTGCTTGCCACTGTTTTCTTGAAACCATCCAAAACGACCTAGTTGGCCTACCTCGCTGCCAAAGCCATAGGCTGTCCTCACTCCGCTTCTAATCGCGACTTCCCACTCCGATTCCGTCGGTAACCGAAAGCCCGGTTTACCTACTTGCTGTGGCCAATTCCGAGGAGCCCAGTTCGCCGATGGTTTCGGCTCACGCGGATACTTTTCCTTGTCTAAAGATTCCGGATCTGCGTAGGACTGATCTTCTTCCGAAATACCCGACTGTTGACCCAGCCAACGACAAAATGAAACTGAGTCGTACCAGTCCACACCGAAGCCACCATCCGAAGGCTTTGCCGCAAATTCTTGCATAAAACCTGTGTAATCGGGTTTAAATGCAATAAGCTCCTCCATCGTTATCTCACGATCCAACAACGCGAATGGACGTGTCAATGTCACACTGTGACGAACTTCTTTATTCTCCCGTTTACTTCGATCCGATTCATCACTGACCGAGCCAATCTCCGACTCTCCTGCCGGAAATACAACAAACGTGTAGTAAAACGTCTTTGGTGATAACGGCTCCGGTTTTGCGTCTCCCACTTCTGCTTTTTTCTTTCCATCGCCCTCAGCAGGTGGATCGGCCTTAGATTCCTTGTCACCCTTTTCTTCGGCTGGTTTTTCCGTTGGCTTAGGTGGCGCTGTCGGCGTTACAGTGATGGCTAATGTGAACCACTCGCGATCGGTGGAATATGGAACTGCGGTTTGGTCGACCACTCGCACCACTTCGGCTTGGCCCCACTGACGTAGCAACCAGCCTGCAGCGCCATGCACGCCCGAACTGGGATCGTTGCGGTAAGCCTCAGCTAACTGCTTCAGAAGCGCCTTATGCCGCGATTCGGGTATCTCGCTGAGCGTGTATTCACCAAGTGCCAAAAGCAGAGCATACCGCGTATTGCGGGGATGACGATCAACGGGCGATTCGCTCACAATGCGTAGACAGTCCAGCAGTTCTTCCACGCGCACGCCACGGTCGCGGCAACGGAAAATGAACTGTGTGAGCGCTTCCGGGTCATCGGTCATGTCAAACATCGGTAACAACTTTTCCCGCTCACCTAATCGCAACAGCGTCACCGCCGAGTTGGCACGCCGCTGACCATATGCAATACGTTCCACCGAACCCATTTCCGTTGGGGGCAACGTTGCGGCGATCTTGCCAAGATCCTCCACAGTCGAAGGTGCGGGAGCGGCCGCGACCAGTGGATAAAGAACCGCATATTGCTCTGGAGTCGCTACCACCAGTAACTGCGACAACCTCGCGATATCGCTGGCCGCGAAATCAGCCAACGCATTGACGGCACTCAGTCGCTGAGCGTCGGTACTCTTCGCGTCACCGAAGACCTTTTCGAGATCCGGAAGCAGCCGTTTGCTGATGGGTCGCAGATTCTCACGCAGCAACGGTTGGAATTCGGAATTAGCCAAGAGCAATTGCCCAGCCACAAACTGCACGTCCGTATCGGTCCACGACGCCGACTCGGATTCGGGAATGAAATCTGCGAGCGCCGTGGCTGCACGCAAGCGGCGATTGGCCTCGGCCTTGTCATCCCGCAGAATGACTCGTAATTTTTCGGTTAGTTCTCCTGAATACGGACGCAACTGCTGACGAATCGGAGCGATGTAAGCGACCTTGTTGGTTAGCAGTTCTTCCAGTAGCGGTTCGACCAATGATTTATCGCTTGAGACCATCGCGAGACTCGCGTGCAACTGCGAGCGCTTTTCGTCGACTGTTTTGGCATCCAAGGAAACTACTGGCGAAAGAAAACCCGCGGCGACCGCCTGGTTGCTTTCAAGTTCTTTGACGATCCCCGGCACTTGTGCTGGCTCGGCACGTAAAAGAGTTCCTACTAGGCCTTTGATGCGTGTGGCTTCTTGCTGAAGAAGCACTTGTCCTCGAGCGACAATCCCAAGGGACACGATTGCCATCAAGGACACTACGGCCACTCCCGATCGTAGAGTGTGGACCCTTGCCGCGCGACTCATCATGGCCCGCTGCGGTTCGGTCCAGCGTTTCCTGTCAGTGAGCGTGCGAATGTTCAGCCACTCCACCAGCGACGGCAGGAAGCGGTTTTCAGGTTTGGAGTTCCACGTCAACGACGTGTCGAATAATTTAAGCTCTGCTCGGCCTTTACGGGTTTCCTTCTGTTTGCGAGTCAGCCAGTCACGCAGCGAATGAACGAGGTAGTCGTGTGTAAGTTGAAAATACTTCTGACCGGCTTGTGATTGAGTGACCGAGTCATCGCCCGTGTCCTTGCCTTCCGGATCGGTCGGCGTGATGAGGCGGATTTCACTGTCTAGAATGCGGACCAAATCATCGAAATCCTTGGGGCGACTGCCGTAGCCGCTGGCTTCCAGCAATTCAGCATGGGATCGCATACAGCCCTTGATGTCGGTGCCGGAATCGGGCAGCAAGTCTTTTAGTACCGCACGAGCGGCTTTCTGGTGGTAGCGGTGTTCGGGTGGTGAATTGGAAGCACTGAAAGTCTCTTCGAGAAACGTGACGCCCACACCTTTCGTGCCGCCAACTTCCATCAGTGTGGTCGGTGTCCATGGCTTGCCTTTCATCATCTCGGCAAACAGGGCCAGCCGAACGCAGATGACTTTGCCTTCTTCGGCCAGACCAGCGACGGATTGAGTGAGGAAGGACTTCTCTTCCTTATTCACTTCATTGACGTTTTCTGGCAAAGTGCCGAACGCCCGCCCGAATGCCGTCAGTACCTTCTCTGCATGGCGAATCGGAAAGAGATCAACAGCAGCGGAGTTCTGTGCTTCTACAAGTCGGACTTCCAACTCGCGCATGAATCGGGTTGCCGCCATCCAAAAATCATCCCGCACCATCACGATGCACTGCACCCGACCGCCATCGCATTGCCGTAGTGCTTGCACCAGATCGGTGTTTTCTTCTTCCTTCTTGGCGTGCAGCCATTGCTCGAACTGGTCCAGCACGATTAGCACTTTCTTGCCGACCGGAATTCCCTGTCCTCGCCTCAACTCTGCCAGCGTCTCCTTCAGAGTCAGGTTGTCTTCCAACGCCGGGCAGCGTTTCCGCAGTCCATGCAGCAGACGCGTTTCCGTTTCCTCCGGGGTGGCTTCGATATAGACGGCGATTACCTCTTCCGAAAGTCGAGGCAACAGTCCTGCTTTGACCAACGACGACTTGCCGCAGCCGGATGGTCCGTAGATCAAGCCCACCTTGAAGGTGTTGTCGGGATCGGTTTCTTCGATACGAGTCTTCCAGAACCGCAGGCTGTCCGGCAAGCCTTCTCGATCACGAGGTCCTGGCAGCAGTTCCAGGAAGAAATCGGCATCGTGGGCGTCAAACGAACGCAAGCCTTTGGGCACGATCTTGATGGGCTGGCTGTCGGAGGAGCCTGTCCCCAACGAAGCCGAGGAAGTGGCAATAGAACCGACCGAGGTTGAGGCGATGTGAGAGGCATGTGTTTCCGAAGCGACCGAAACGATTCCGCCTGGCGACGCACCGCTCTGGATCACCGTCTGGTTAGCCAAGAAGTGTCGCAGATCTTCGGCCAAGTCGTGGGCTGAAGAATAACGATCATTGGCACGCTTCGCCATCGCCTTTTGGCAAATACGTTCCAGTTCCTTCGGCAACTTCTCATCGTATTGACGTAGAGGCCGTGCCTCGTAGCTGGTCAATTGCTCGAACAGCTCCGCCCGCGTGTCTCCTCGGAACGGCTGTCGTCCGGCCAGCAGCTCATAGAACACGATGCCGAGACTAAACACATCGCTGCGGCCATCAACCCGATGCCCTTCACCCCGAGCCTGTTCAGGACTCATGTAGGCGGGCGTCCCTGCATACTTCGGTCCCTTGCCGATGTTTTCTTCCCGTAGCGCGAGTCCGAAATCGACAACGTATGGCTTGTCGTCTTTGCCTATGAGAATGTTGCCAGGCTTTACGTCCCGATGAACGAGTCCCTGCTTGTGGGCGTAGTGGAGAGACTCAGCAACTGTGGCCACGATTTCGGCAGCCTCTCGGTACTTGAGCCGGTGCTGCTTGATCTTCGTGGCGAGGTCGGTTCCAGGGATGTATTTAGAAACAATATAGCAGGGGCAATTCTCCATGCTGCCTACATCATGCACCGGGACGATACCTGGATGATCCAGATTGGCCACAGTGCGTGCCTCGGCCAGATACGCTTCTGCGTCTTCTGGCTTGGAAATCAGTTTCGCGTGAGGCACTTTCACAGCAACGCGACGATTCAGTTGCTCGTCATGCGCCAGATAGACTATGCCAAAGCCGCCTTTGCCAATCACCTTCTCTATCCGATAGCGACCGATCCGCTGAGGATGCTCGGCAACTCCAGCATCGACCGGTGGCATAGGATTCTCTGGTCCGTCCTGAGTCTTATCGTACGGGTCGAAGTTGTTCACAAGTTGGTCATCTCTATTTCGCAAAAACTAGCCACCGTCACAATGAAAGTGAAACTCAAAGGATTCTAACCGAAAGCGAGTTCCACTGACAGTAAAACGATCGGACTGGACTTCTGTCGGCTATTTCAGCAGCGATCACGAATTCCGTTGGAGTGATGCGTTGGTAAGGCATTAGACAATGTGCGTAGGATTCGTCGCTATTTCCTGAAACAAAACTCAAATAGCTTGTTCGATAGGCTCCAGTTCCACCGCTTGGCGAGTTTGGTCTGGATCGCGTATTTCCGACTAACTCGCGTCAGTCGAATCGACCAATCGCAGTTTCAAATTATTCTTTGGGTATTGAGGATTGGACAAAACGAGACGAGTTTCGCCGAACTCCCAACTAGCTCCGGTTTGACACGCCGGAGCGTCGGCAGTTCGAGCGTCGATATGGCGCAAATGTCAAGTCGCATCCGCTTGCATGGCTGCCAGCTCGTTGCCACTTGGATCGAGAAAGTGAAATCTCCGCCCGCCGGGAAAGCTAAAGATGGGCTTAGTGACTACTGCACCAGCCTCGATTAGTGTCTTATCCTCTTTGCTGAATCGCCATAAGCTGAACTTGCGATAAAGGTGGCGCCTGATGGGACAAAAATGCCCTACACTTCACTTGGGTTTCGACCGGTTCCGACCCTTGCGGTGGCGGCAATTCGAACTTAGTGCGCCGAAATATTCCGACATGTTAAACAAGGTGGTGCGTCGTTTACGCAGCGTCTGTCGCAAATCTTGTTCTTTCCACTTATGATTGTAGCCGTGCTTGAGCCCAGCCCGTGTCATCGTCGCCCATCCGCAAAACACTTCGAGCCATGAAATACTTCGCACATCACTGGTACAGATTCGCTATTGGTAGCTCGCTTGCTATCAGTTTTGCTTACCTATTGACGACTGCAATAGCGGCTGCTGAACCGCAGGACGCGATGAAGCAATTGGAGACTAAGATCTCGCAACTGACATCGGATAATTCGGATCTTCTGGCAGATGTCGAGGTCTTTCACAAAGGCATCGTTTGGGCGCGGCGCTACGATCAATCGCAAAGCGCAAACGATCTGGAGCTTATTAACAAAGCATTGGCACGCGGCATTGAACGGGCTGAGGCATTGGCGGATAACAAGAGTCCCTGGACTAAAAAGAAAGGAAAGGTACTGCGTGGATATGCGTCGGTCGTTGATGGCTCGACGCAGCCTTATGGCGTGATCATTCCTCGAGGCTACAACGGCTCGCGCCCAGTGCGCCTCGATATTGTGCTGCATGGCAGTTCTAAGCCGGTTGGCATGAGTGAACTTCGTTTTGGGGAGCGTTTTGATGTCGGCGACGAAGAGGAAGGAACGCCCGCACCAGATGTCGATTACATCGAGTTGCACCCGCTGGGCCGCGTCGAGAACTGTTACCGATGGGCAGGTGAAAGCGATGTGTTTGAAGCTATCGACGCTGTTTGCAGGAATTATAACATCGATCGGGATCGGATCGTTCTACGCGGTATGTCCATGGGAGCGTCGGGAACTTGGCATCTGGGATTGAAGCATCCCGATCGCTTTGTCGCGATTGGGCCTTACTGCGGCTACGTCGACACTCATCAGTTTTCCGAGACGCCGATTCCGAATTTCATCAAGGTGGGTCCGCTACCGCAGCATCAGGAAATGGGGCTGCATATGCTCGACTCGGTAGACTACGCTGCGAATGCTGGAGTTGTGCCTGCCATCGCTGCGATCGGAGACAAAGATGTGTTCTTTCAGGCTCACGTCATCATGGGTGAGGCTTTTGCAAAAGAAGGTTTGCAGATGGTGAATTTGATTTCGCCAGGAACGGGACATGTGATCGATCCGGTAACTCACGCTGAGCAGATGCGGCGGATCGATGAATATGCGGTCAAGGGAATTGAACACGCTCCGCGGCAATTGCGATTCGTCACTTGGACGTTGAAGTACCATCGCTGCCATTGGATTGAGTTGCTTAAACTTCAACAACACTATGCTCGCGCAGAGATTAACGCCTGCATAGCAGACGACGATAGTATCGACATAACATCGATTAAGAACATCACACAGTTCGCTATTCATCCGCCGAGTCTGCAACTCGCGGGAACGAAGCTGCGAATTGGCGGCGTGGAGATCGATTTGCCAAAGTCAGGCGTTCCGCTTGTGATCGGAATGCACGAGGGGCATTGGCATTGTCTCGGTCCTCGCAGTTCAGTTGAACTTACCGGAAAGCGTCCAGGGTTGCAGGGACCAATTGACGATGCCTTCAGCGCGCCCTTCCTGTGCGTGCGAGGTACAGGTAAACCTTGGAATCCTAACGTTGACTTTTGGGCCTCCGCCAGTCAAAGACGATTCGAGTACGAGTGGGCTCGCTATATGCGTGGCGATCTACCCGTCAAGAACGACACCGAAGTCACAGAGGCTGATGTGAGCGGGAAGCACTTGGTACTTTTTGGAGACCCGGGCAGCAATTCATGGATCGCCAAAGCGTTGCCCAGTCTGCCGATGAAATGGACTCGCGAGAGTTTAGCGATCGGTGATGAAGTGTATCCTGCGAGCGATCATGCCCCGGCCTTTATTTGTGCCAGCCCGCTGGCAACCGACCGTTACATTGTCATTAACAGCGGCCACACTTTTCATGAGAAAGAGTTTGCAGCCTTCAACTACTTGCTATTTCCGCGTATGGGTGATTGGGGTGTTCTAAAGATTTCACCGGGCGCGGAACAATGGCAACCTTTGAGTTCAGAATTCCCTGAGCAAATCATTCGAGCGGGTTTCTTTGATGATACATGGCGAAGGCCGGTAAGCCATTGAGAAAGGTACGCTGACGAGCGAGGAGGAGGCTGCGTATAGGGACTTTGTCGAAGCGGCCGATGTGATATCCATAATCCAATCGAAGGCTCGACGTTTTTTGGCTCGTCATAGTTCCTGACATGGATGCGACGACAAC
Organism: Pirellula sp.; assembly: GCA_021736575.1. Classification (GTDB taxonomy): domain Bacteria; phylum Planctomycetota; class Planctomycetia; order Pirellulales; family Pirellulaceae; genus JBKCUI01. The sequence continues at coordinate 9,710 of JAIPFP010000065.1, forward strand.
CAGCGGGATGAACCGCTGGGCAACTCAGCAAGGAAAGACACGGAAGCAAATGCAATTGAAAACACATTCAATCGATAAGTTCGAGTCAACTACCTATCCACTAACACTACTTCGGCTGTTGTAATCGCACGAGGGTCCAGGGTTCGGTCTTACCAGCTTTGTGCAGCAATGCTGTCGCTTCGGATTCGGTCAGATTGCTCAGGCCGGCTTCCATAACAGCGTTGGGGTTGCTGCCGACGGTCCAAGCCACCCGCTGTGTTTTCGCATCGATTCCACCTTGAATCTGCATCGTATTGTCCGTCGTTTCGTCGGTGTAGTTACCGCGCAGATTTCCTCGCTGATTCATGGCTAATTGCAGAATCATCTGAGGATGTTGCTGCTCGTTTCGAACCATCGCGAAAACACCCAATGGCACCCATTTGTCCTCAGCTGATACTTGCGCTTCGGCACCTGACTTAGCGAACTCAGCGGCTTGTTGACTGAACTCTTCTGCGGTACCAATATTCTGACCATTCAAAAACACACTACCATTCTCACAGATGACGTTGGTCCCAAAGCCGTACGAGATTGGCGCACTGTTGCCGTAGCCAAAGTGTTGCGCTAAACCGCTCCAGGCAGTAGTCGCCCAAGCGGCGTTGGCAGGCCAGCTAGCCACACTCCAAACCCCAGCGTGCGAACCGTACCAATCCGCCCCATAGAGGTCGTGGCGGTCGAAGGAGTTCCTTACTTCGTCGTAGTTTGCAGCACCCACCCTGGCAGTTCCATTGTTGCGAGCAACTACGGCTCCAGCGGCAGCGCCCTCAGCGCCTGTCGCTCTGGGTACGTTACGGTTCGCTGCTGCTGCACCAGCTGCGGCGCCTTCAGCGCCCGATGCCTTTGGAGCATTTCGATTTGCGGCGGCTGCGCCCGCAGCGGCGCCCTCAGCGCCGGTAGCCTTGGGCTGATTACGGTTCGCTGCTGCTGCACCGGCTGCGGCGCCTTCAGCGCCCGAGGCCTTTGGAGTATTTCGATTGGCAATTGCCGCGCCAGCCGCAGAACCTTCAGCTTTGGAGGACTTAGAGTTATCATTCGCCGCATTAAAGCCCTGTGGTTCTTTACGCTGGTTGCCAGCCAGTGGCTTGGGTTCTGACCAGTTTCCACCTGGCGGCTTTCCACCTGGCTTCCCGGCACCAGATTTGCCACCCGCCCTTCCGGCCTCTGGATTGCCTGTCTCCTTTCCTTTCTGCTCTCCTCTGCCACGCGATTGCGCGTGCGCTAGCGATGCAGATAGAAGTAATGATGCAATCGCGGTCAAGCAGATAGATTTTCTCGTCATGGCTGAGTTCCATAAAATTGGTAATAACATGGGGTGTCTAACTCTTTTTGATTCGGTTTTGGGATTAGCTTCCCAGCGGACGGTTCCACAACATCACGTGGATTACGGTCGACAAGATCCACCCCACACGAATACCAGGGGTAGGTAGCACAAAATCCGGATTCGGCGTGGGTGTTCAATCCTTTCGGCTTCCTTGCCGGGTTGACGAAAATCGGACATTGCTTCTAGACTGCAAAGCCACCACAAGGAACTGATGAACAGCCCAATCGCAGAGACCAAAGCCCGATGTATATTCGTGTCCGCCGTTCCAAGAGCAGCCACAAGGAAGCTGCTCGGCAAGGATTGATCTAGCGGTCCTAAGTTGTTGGGGTCTCTGGATTTTGCAATCGCACTAACAACCATTGTTCGGTGCTGTCTTTGCCGATGTGGAGTAGGCAAGGAGCTTCGTCTTTGGTCAGGTTATACAGGCCTGTTTCGATGACGTTTGTTTTATTGTCCCCGACGGTGAAGGCGACCCTCTGCGTTTTCTTATCGACCGAGCCCTGCACGACCTGGTTCTGTTTCATCGCCGTATCGGTGTAATTGCCGCGTACGATTCCTTGCTTGTTGACCGCAAGTTGGATTGTTATGTCAGACTTTGTTTGGTCTGCCTTAGTGAATGCAAAAACGCCCAGTGGAAGCCAATCTCCATCTGAGGGTGCTTCAGCTTTTGCACCAGTCGTAGCAAGAGCTGCAGCTTGGTCGTAGTACTGCTCCGCTGTGCCCGCACTGTCACCATTGATGTACACATTGCTATCTTCATAAACGACGCTGTTTCCGTAGTCGTAGTAGACCGGAGGTTGCTCGCTATATCCGCAATAGTTTGATGCAGCTCCCCAAGTCGCGGCATTCCACAATGCACCGGCGGTCAGCCCAGCTGCAACCCATGCACCTGGGTATTGAGCGTTCCAACCTCGGCCGTAGATGCCCCAGTTGTTATAGTTGCCTCGCACGGCGGCTGCAGCTGTGTAGCGGCCCGAGGGGGTTACACGACTGAAACCCGCTCCTACGCCCAATGGGCCAGCCGTAATCGCCCTGCCACCTCCATAACCACCAGGTCCAACTGCACCGCGACCAGCAATGGCTTGACCGCCGGGACCAACTGCTGCACCGCGAACAGCAGTCCCGCCGTCGGCACCCCGAACGCCACCTGCGACGGCTACACCACCCTGCGGACCAACCGCCGCGCCGCGACCCACTGTGTTGCCACCAGGACCTGTTACTGCCACACCTGCTGCCTGGCCACCGCGAGGGCCTTCCTTGTACCCAGCGTTAACATCAAAATTGCTTCCATCCCCGCGGGACATGTTTCCTGCTCCAGCGCCAACGTGGCTCAGACCTTCGTCGGACGGTAGCCCGAGAAATCCACCGAGCTGACTTTGACTAGGTGCGTTGAATCGCCCCGCTCCGTCAGCTCGCCCGGCGCCTCCGAATTCCCCCGCTCCGAAGTTACCTGCTCCACCTGCCGGGCGACCGGCAGCCGCTTGATTGAAGCTACCAGCGCCTCTGCCAGCGTCTCCGATTCCACCTGGTGCTCGATTCATCCCGCTGGGGTTTCCAAAATTACCAGCGCTCGGACGAGACGCGCCACCCATTCCACCCCCGACATTCCCCCTGCTCATTTGACCGCCACCACCAAACGATGGGCTGGGGCGACCTCCGCCTGAAAATCCGCCTCCGCCTCGCGAGGCCCCGCCACTGAAGCCTCCTCCGCCTCCGCCAAAGCCGCCTCCGCCGCCACGGCCACCGCCACCGCGGCCACGGCCCCAGCAATCAGAGGATTGGATAGAAACAATCGCGACGCAAACCGCAACAATCAATAATCGTTTAGACATGACGAGACTCCGAAAAAGGACAGTATTTTGTGTAGGATAGAACCGTAAGTTATTGAAACGTCGATCACTGTGACCCTAGTCATTTAGCCGCTGGCTTGCGTCGTATAATGACTTCACCTGTATCAGCAATTCGGACTTCGCCAATCGTCCGGTCCACCGATTGCCAAACATAAGCGTTGTCATCCAAACGTTTGAGCAAATTGACGGCGGTGGTGGAAACGCTCTGGCCGGTCGTGCCACTCACTTTCGCTAACCATCCTCCCTCGATCGCAGACCAAATTCCAATTGCATGCCCTCCATCCGCTGAGAAGTTCCAGGACTGCACGTGATTTTCTTGCGAATTCCATCCGATGATTTGTAGACCTGTTGTCACTGTGCCATCGACCAGCGTCGTCGTGTAGGACCGCTCGACGAATTTCTTATTGACTATCCATCGGCATTTCGACTCGGTGCGAGCTCCATTCTCCTCCGCCGTCCAATCACCGATAAGCCATTCAAGGTCAGCCAAATCGTCGGACGGCGACGATTTATCGACCGGAGTTTCCCGTACCGAAGCCAATAACCATTTTCCGTCAACCTTCACATAAATCGCAGTGTGCTTGCTGATGATAGACGCAGCTGCCGGTGCCGGCTCGAAAACCGATTGTCCGTCCTCAATGGCAACGCTGTCGCTCAGCAGTCGTATCGAATCGGTCATCATTTGCAGTTTGGCTTCGGGTTGCGCCGCAAAGAGTTCGGTGTATAGTTTTTCAACGGCACCACGGCCAACAAAAGACTGCCCGGACTCATCGACATATTCGCAATCCTTTGTCCAAAACTCGGCCACGGCTTTTGCATCCCGTTTGTTGAATGCCAAGATCGACGCTGCAACCTCTTTTTGGATGGTCTCAACGATGGCATCCGAACTTTTTTTCGCTTCCGGTGCTTTCACCGCAGTTGGGGCTGGCGAAGGAGTCTGCGAATAAGTCGAAGAACAGGGAATAATCCCAAGCAGAAACACGATCCCACAAGCTCGAAGTTTTTGTTGCACAATATTTCCTTGGAAGGTAGAGAATTTCCTTTGAAGGTAGAAACCGCTTTCGTGCGAAGAAAATAATGATCTTCGATCAATTCGCAAAATCGGAATCCAACCCGCCGCGCCAATTGTTGTCCATTCCCGCTTGCTTTGCAATCTATTTCTGAACAAACTTGGGTGTAAGTCACTGTAAGACACTGTGCGGAAAAGCGATAGCCCCCCATAAAGAAACGGTTTCACTTGACTTGAAGGAATCCACCCACTTGCGGAGATGCGCAATCTACGATCGAACGCGTTCGCATTTCGCACAGCGTTCGCCGTTCACAAAGCGTTCGCAGTTCACAAGGTGGATTAATGTTTGGTCGAGCGGCAGACTGCAGATGGCGAAAGCCAAATGGCAATCACTTTGTAGCGGAACCGCGAAAGCGGTCCGGTGAGGATTCGGGGATCACTTAAGAATTTACCGGGCGGATCATATTGCTCCGCTTTAAGAACTCGGCAGTCGTGGATACAATCGACTCATCAACGTTGTCAATTCGAAATGAGGTAGTTTCCATTCCAGTCAAAGTTCGTCGCTTGCACCAAGAGAAAAAACCGCATCGAATGTTCTTGATTGCCATTAGCTTGGTTTTGCTGGGCTATTTTGGTTTAGCATATCTCTTGATTCCATTCGTTTGGCGGGGTTACAGTCGTTGGCACCCTGCCTTAAAAAACTGTCCGACTATCACGGAAACCGCGGACGGACATCCAGGTGATCCGATCAATGTTGGTTTGATCGGTGATGAGGGTGAAGTGAATCGGATCATTCGTTCCGCAGGTTGGTATTCAGCGGATCCGCTGGGATTGCGAAGCGACTTGAAAATCGCGGCGGATACGGTACTTGAACGTCCGTACGTCGATGCTCCGGTCAGCAATCTGTACTTGTTTGGCCGCCGAGAAGATCTTGCCTTTGAAAAGCCCGTAGGCCACGACCCAAAACAACGTCATCACGTGCGGTTTTGGAAATCGACCGAACTCGATGACATGGGCCGACCACTCTGGTTTGGCTCTGTCACATATGATAAACGTGTCGGTTTAAGTTACACGACCGGGCAGATCACACATCACATTGATGCCGATATCGACGTTGAACGCGATGGATTGTTCGACGATCTCACCAAGACCGGTGAAATCGTCGATGCGCGATTCATCGATTCGTTCCACAAGGTACGCGAAGGTCACAACGGTGGTGGCGACCATTGGTACACCGACGGACGACTGAGACTTGGGGCCATTGACCACTAATTTTTCCATGGTGTGACTTCGATTTCGGTTTTCATTGTGTGAACCTGTCCTGGCGAGAGTTCGACAGAATTGTTACCCACATTTGCGGTCTCAATGCAGACCATTCCCGTCCACTCATTGTCTCCGAAGTCAGGCATTCGCTCGCTCTTCTCAATCCATGGATTCCATATCACCGTCGAAAGGGAACCAGCCTTTCGAACGGTAATTGTCCTGCCCAATTGCGGATCGTTCAGTACACAGCTGGCAATCGTGTCGTTGTATACGCGGTCTGTCTCTTGGGAAAATTGAATCGGCTCACTCGACGCATCCCGTTTGGTTAATACGCCAACTTTGTCGAGGTATCCCACCGACTCCAGCCCCGATATGGATACTTGATGAATGTCTCCAACACTCAAATAAGTATGTAACGCTTCTTCAAAACGTCGCGACGCAATCGTGCCTGCAGAAAGCTCAACGCTCAAGACCATTCTCAATGACTTGCTAAACTCGACGCGAAAGGACAGTTCGAAATCGGTACTCTTTGTCCTTAAATCAAGCGAAACACCTCCGTCATCGAGAATTCCACACCCGACCAAATCCCACTCAGTTAATCGAGCCCAACCATGTCCCGGCGCTTTCGCATCGGACGGATGAGGTCCAAACCAAGGAAAGCAAATCGGAACTCCACCGCGAATCGGCTTGTCGGATTCGAAGCACGATGATTCGCTCATCCAAAGCACAGACTCGCAACCTGCAGGTTGAAATCGAGAAACATGTGCGCCATGCAAATAGAGTTCGCCCCTCGAAACAGCGGTTTCAATCGCGATTCGGATCATTCCGCCATGCGCCATTTCAAACCGAACACCTGGCACCGAAAAGCGATTCCCAATTTCTTGAATTTTCATTTGCATCGATTTCACTTTCATTGAAAAACAAATTGGATCGGTCGGACAATAATACACAGCTGACAAAAGTCAAAGTAGTAGGTACATTCCATGTGCCATCCACCTGGAATCCAGGCAAAAGCTTGACTGCGAACGGCACGGCGGAGCTTGCCTGCACCTTTTGTCGGCTGTGTCCATTAAGGCGAGCAATTAGGCATTCTCTGCCGTGAACGCAACTACTTCATCCAGAGAGCCCGCCTCGCATGCGAGCATCACCACTCGATCGAATCCCAGCGCGCAGCCACATGTGCTAGGCATCCCTGCTCGCATCGCGTCAAACAGTGGATTTTGCAATGGCAATGCTCGCTTCCCATCTCCAATTCTTTGCCTGTTCGCAATCACCGATCTTGCAAGCAATTGATCGGCGTCTAACAACTCGTGATAACCATTGGCAAGCTCGACACCTCGAAAAAAAGCTTCAAAGCGTTCCGCTGTTCGAGTGTCATCTTTGCAAACGCGAGCCAAAGCCGCCTGGGATGCAGGGAAGTGCGTAACCAAAACAGGCCGCTCCAATCCCAAAGTCCCTTGAACCCGTTCCGAAAAAATTAGATTAACCCAGTCGTCCCAATCCGAGGACCAATCTTCCGTCTCAACCAAGTTCTGCTCAACGGACCAACGCCCTAAATCGATTGCGCTCGACGAGAACAAATCCAAACCAGTAGCTGTTCGAAACACCTCGTCAAATCGCATTCGCGCCGATGAGCTTGTACCGAGAAGTGCTCGAAGCAGATCGTCCAGGAGGTCCAGGCCGTCTACCAACGAGGCATCTACGTCATACCACTCCGCCATGGTAAACTCAGGGTTATGATTTACCCCTCGCTCGCCGCTTCGAAATACAGGGCCAATCTGGTAGATGCTTCCTACTCCCGAGTTCAAGAGTCGTTTCATCGACTGCTCAGGCGACGTTTGCAGATACCACGTGGTCGGAATCTCCCCCGGCAACGCCATAACAAGCTCGAGAGGGTCCAGATGCCGATCGATTATCGTGTTTCTACTGAGCACCGGCGTTTGAACTTCGGTGAAGCCGCGTTCATCAAAGAAGCGGCGCAAAGTTCTCAACAAATCAGCTCTTTGCTTCAGGTTTTCGACCGGTGCATGCGTTTGAAAACCCATAGCCAGCAAGCCCTACGCGAGTCCACCAAAGGCTTTTGTCAACCAAAGGCTTTTGATCGAACGATCCTATGTCGGTTTAACCGTCTTTTCGATACTGCCATCTTCCGGCTGCTCGTTATACTTCGCTTCTGGCAACGATTGGGAAACCGGTGCTGCCTGGAACTCGATTGCAAATTCGTCCGGATCTGCCTTCAGAATTGAGTCACCCTTGATCGTAGTGACCTTGCCCGCTTCGACAATTTTGCTGATCACGGTTCGTTCGAGGATTTGGTTGCGGAGCGCATCCATCTGACCGGTACGCTCTAGCTTCGCTCGAACTTGACGCGCAGACAGATCGCTTTGCTCGGCAATCACTTGGATCTCGTCTTCGTACTCTTTCTCGGAAGGTTCGATTGACAACGACTCTGCAATCTTCTCCAAAACGAAGTGCTCACGAAGTGCATCTTGGGTTAGTTGCTCTGCATTTCGCCTCATTCCGTTGATCACCGATTTGATTTGATCATCCGTAAATCCATTGCGACGCAGATCCAGAACGCGGCGTTGTAATTCTCGCTCGGTTTGTTTTCGAACCAAAGACGGAGGCAATTCCCAGTTGGCTCCAGCCGTCAGAGTCTTGGTGATTTGTTCTCGAAGCAATTGGTTCTGGTAATAATCCGCTTGTTTCTCAAGTTCCGAACGCACGAATGCGCGAAGCTCTTCGGGTGTATCGAAGCCAACTGACTCGAGTACCGATCCACTCAACCCTTCCACGTTGACACGTCGTATCTCAACGATTTCGAATTCAACATCCATTTCGGCGCCGCGAAACGATTCGTTCATCGATGTATCGGAAACTTTGACGGTCGTGGCCATCTTGTCCCCTTCTTTGGCACCGACCATTAACTCGCCGATGTTTTCAATCATACAGTCAGCCAAGCTCAATCGCTTGCGAAGCGTGATCACCTCTTCTTCAATCTTGCTAACTTGTCGGCCGTTTGAACTAAAGCTTGCGTTGATGACCACTCGGTCACCCATGGCCGCTTCACCGTCGTATGCTTCACCCGGTGTGACTCGTTCGAGAGTCCGAGCCAACTGGTGGTCCACTTCGCCGTCCGTCAATTCGAAGACGGTTTTGTCTAGTGCGAGACCTTGCCAGTTGGGGGTGTCAAATTCCGGCCGCACTTCGATCTTGAACTCAAATGTGAAGTCGCCCGTATCCGGAAGTTTGACGGCTCCGAAGTCCATGTCCGGTTCGGAGATAGCGGAGAACGAGCCACCCTCCGTGATTTGCTGCAGGCTGTCCATAACCAAGCTGCTCTTAACCTGGTCGGCAACCGTCTTTTTGAATCGGTTCTCGAGAAGTTTTCGCGGGATTTTTCCGGCTCGAAAGCCAGGCAAGTCTGCTTTGGGCGCGATCTCGTTGAACGCATTTTTGAAGTAACGATCCATTTCGCTTCTTGGAATGGTCACCACCACATGCCGTTGGCAGGTGCTCGGCTGATCAATCTTCACTACCATTTCCAACTTGGAATCTGGTGCCTTGGTTTCCGCAGTCGCCATGTCGAATCAAACGTTCTAAAGGGTACAAAAAAAGGGCACAATCAAACAGAAAAAGCGGGCGATGGGATTCGAACCCACGACAACAACGTTGGCAACGTTGTGCTCTACCCCTGAGCTACGCCCGCAATAGGAACCTGTTCGATCATGCCCGTTGCGTCTATCTTTCCGGAGGAAATGCCCCACTGCACGATCTGCTAACCACACGTAGAGCGTCGCTAACTTGATCGGGGGACGGAGATTATAAGAACTGCGGGCTCCTCTGCAAGGCCGCTATGGAACCATTTTCAATTCCAGAGCAAATGATTCCCAGGAATCGGGCTAGACTTGACTTTTGAAATTTCATACGGATTAACAAGTCTTGGCGATTTTATCCTCGAATACGGATTCCATGATGCAACGACAGATTCTTCATTCCGTCACCATCGCAGCGTTTTTGTTTGGCTGCGTAACGGCTTCGGTGGGATCGGCAGAGGAGTCGGCAGATGAATGGGACTGGAATCCATTGCCCAAGTCCGCCTGGAGCCGCGATTCAAGCCCGATTTAAACCAATATCTCCTCGTCGGAAAAAACATCCTGGCTCCCAACTGGTTCACGAGAATGTTCCAACCAAAAGAACCAGAGAAGCCACGCACCGTACCAGAATTCCTTGGCCAAGATCGCCCGAAGTGATCGTCTACCGACCAAGGTTGCAGGATTCCAGTAAAAACCTGCGTGTTCGATCTAGACGTGGCTTTTGAAATTTCATAAGGAATAACAAGACTTAGCGCTTATCCTCGAATACGGATTCCATGATGCAACGACAAATTCTTCATTCCGTCACCATCGCAGTGTTTTTGTTTGGCTGCGTAACGGCTTCGGTGGGGTCCGCAGAGGAATGGAACTGGAATCCATTGCCCAAGTCCGCCTGGAGCCGCGATTCAAGCCCGATTTACACCAATATCTCCTCGTCGGAAAAAACATCCTGGCTCCCAAAATGGCAATCTCCAAAAATGCCCTGGTCGAAAAGCCAGAATGTCAGATCCTACTCCAAACCCAAGACGTCAACTTGGAACCAGATGAGTAGAACGTCAAAGCGATGGTGGAACAAAACCACCGAATTGCTCGATCCCTATCCTGACCCTAAACCGCCGAAATACTCATCGACACCCAGAAAAGCTCCAAAGTCGAACTGGCTCCCGCGGATGTTCCAACCCAAAGAACCAGAGACAGTCAACAACGTTACAGACTTTCTGAAGCTACCACCCCCAAAGTAATAATGCAACTTTGCAGTTAATACAACGTCCTTGAGTTGCAGAATCCTAAAGCGACTTCGCAACAGACGTTTTGTACGCCGACATTGCAGGAATAATCCCCGCCAGTGTCCCAATCAAAATCAAACCCGGGACAATCCAAGGTTCAAGAGCTGAATTGACGTTGAAGAATTGGATCCGAACCCCCGTTGCGGATTCAGTCCATGCGTTTGCCAACGGACCAACAGCGTGCCCAGCGACCCAACCGAGTATTCCCCCGCCGAGCGCAATCAACACCGATTCCACGAGAATAATGAGCGTTACGTGATCGCGTGATGCTCCGAGTGCCCTCATGACCGCAATGTCCCGCTTGCGCTCACTCATGCTGTTGTAAATGCTGACCAAAATGGAAATGGCGCTGACGAGGCAGACCATACTCGTTAGCGCCAATAACGCCCACTTGATCGGTTGAATGAAGAGACCGAGCAAACCCGCAATCTCCGCAATGGGTGAGATCGCTTGCGCGAATTGCGTCTTGTTAACGTCCTTCTGAAGCCCGATTGCCCTTGGTCCCTCCGACTTGATCAGGATGGCGGTGACCTCGCGCTTTTCAATCGGCAACCTTACTTTCGATAAGGCAGATTCTCGTTCGGGTGCTACTATCGTCCCCTTTTTTTCAATTCCTGACGCTTCATCCCGGTCCGGTGCAATGTGCCCTTCGAGCAAATAGAATCCTTCGATGTTGACGAACGCGCCGCGATCATTAGGTGTGCCCGTTGGAGCCAAGACACCGACAATGCGAAATGCTTGATCATGCGCAGTCCCGCCAGCGGCTCCGTGGGACGCGAAAATCTCATCACCTACTTTCAATTTCATCCCCGCCGCAACTTGCGAACCGAGCACCGCTTCGAAGTATCCATGTTCATCCGAATAATCTACGAAGTTCCTGCCTTGCGAAAAACGATAATCAAGATCATTCATGTCCCCATGCTTCAGCAAACGAAAGTAATCGGGAGTTGTCCCTATGCATCGAAACGATCCAATGTAGTCCCCCATGCATAGCGGGATGGCAAATCCGTTTTTCATCCGGGAAGCATAGAGTCCCGACCGTTCTGGTTCTTTGAGGATACCTCCGATGCGCTTGAACTCTTTTTGACGGTCGTCGCCTGGCATGTACTCCATGTAGTAGGAATACGAAATATTCTCGACAGGCTGACTGAGGAAAAAGACTGTGTTGAATGTCAACTGGATCGAGTTACCCTTGGCACCAACGATCAAGTTGTAACCGACATTGCTGGTTCGTTCGAAGGTCTTTTCGACGACACCCGAAATGGTGAGAACAATCACTACCAAAGCGACTCCGAGAGCCATCGATAGCATGGTCAGTGCAGTCGGCAGTTTTCGATACAGGAGATTTCTAATAGCGATGGAAAACAGATTCATGTGCGTTAACGTCTTCGTCGGGATTTTCGGTTTGAATAAACGATCGTACCTATCACAGCTCCATCGCCCCCGCCGTCGCAATCGCAAGGTTGATTTGTTCCAGCCGTTCGACGCGCTCGAACCGTTTTGAAATTTCGTCGCTGTGGGTCACCAACAGAATTGCGACGACATCTTCCCGGCAAACTTCCTGGATGAGTTCAATGATTCTATTCTGATTCGCAGGATCGACGTTGGCTGTCGGTTCGTCGGCAAGCAAAAGTCGAGGTTTGTTGGCCAACGCGCGAGCAACAGCCACGCGTTGTTGCTGTCCCACCGATAATTGATTCGGCATGTAGTTCATTCGATCTGCTAACCCAACCCGGTTCATCAAATCTTTTGCGCGTTCCAAGTTCATTTTCTTTCGCGCGAAAGTCATCCCAAGCCGCACGTTTTCAAGAGCCGTAAACCCAGGTAGCAGATTGAATGTTTGAAACACATACCCCATCTTGTCTGCTCGAATGCGATCGCGGGCCGATTCCGAGAACCTGTTGAGCTCCATGCCGTCCAGTTTAATCGAACCACTATCCGCCGTCACAATTCCCGAGATCAAATGAAGTAAAGTCGTTTTTCCGCCACCGCTTTCGCCTCGCAAAACAACCTGTTCGCCCGCCCCAATATCCAGTCGGGGAATATCGATGATGACCAATGGATTGCCCGATGGTTCGGCGTACGATTTTTTAAGGTCTCTTATTTCTAGCATTCTGGTCCTAAAATCCCGTACTTACCCGATAAACATCACGCGACGGAACATACGTTTCGAACGAGGCCAAAGTTCATCGTCAGTGGAAGTTACGCAGTGGAAGTTACACAGTGGAAGTGTTTATCGATTCTTGTCAAATTTCTTACCCCGCATAACGCGTTGAATCTCGCGATTCGCATCGGCCTTCTTCAATGTCTCTCGCTTGTCATGAGTTTTTTTGCCTTTGCAAATCGCGATGACGCATTTTGCCACGCCCCGATCCGTAAAGTAAACTCGAAGCGGAATCATCGTAAGCCCACGTTCTTTGGCGCGGCCAGCGAATCGAGACAACTCGCTTCGATGCAAGAGCAATTTACGGACACGTTTTGTCGGATGATTCCAAATCGACGCTTGCCGATACTCATCGATCTCACAACCCACCAACCACATTTCGCCATCCTTCAGTCTGGCATAAGCTTCCTCGATCGAGCATCGCCCGTTTCGAAGGCTTTTGACTTCGCTTCCATGCAGTACAAGACCGCATTCGACCGAATCAAGGATTTCGTATTGATGACGTGCCTTGCGATTTTCGGTGACGGACTTGTGCGTAGGAGCGCTGGTCGCCTTGGGTTTGGCAGGTTTCGGATCCTTATTCTTCGGCTTGCTGTTAGGGGCCGTCTCCTGCGGTTTCTTCTTGTTCAATGTCTATTGGCTCACAGTTTCTGGCATCGAGGGGAATTCGAAAACGGCAAAATTGTCGTTGAACTCATTGGAGGACGGATAAAGGAGTGGCAGTAAAGGCAGTGACTGCTTTGCCACTCGCCTATCCAACAGAACATATCGGATTCCGTACTTCTTGTGCAGATCCCAAAGTTTTTCATCGGTCCAAGGTTGCAGTATTTTCTTCTCGCCGAACTGATACGCATCCGCAAGGCGTTCGCCCCATTGAACCAGAGATTCCGCATTCTGAGGAGCATCTTTCCAACACGCAAGTTCTGCTCGTCCCGTACGCCACTTAAACGATTGTTGCCGCCGAGGCGTCAGCCAAAGTGCGTTCTCATCCGTATGGCCCTGAATCCAATCACAGACTCGCAACCAATCGCGATATTGATTGAGTTGGTCCATTTCGCTGTCCGTCTTAGCAACAAAGTGGGCTTTGTCACCAGCCGGAATTCCTTCGCGGACATTCGAGTCAAACCGATAGCCAAGCAATACCACACCCGGCACAAGCAACGCGAACCAAGCCATAACTCGAAGCAACGCGGGATTCGGATCGAACACGAGCTTTCCATACGCATACGATATAACCAAAGAACCGATCATCATAGGTAAAGCTACATCGTTCCATCGAAACCAATAGAATCGCAATAGTTTTGCAGCGATTTTGGCGTCGAATCTGCCCAGCGTCAAATCGACCAACAATCCGATGGTTGAAACCGCGAGTGCAAAAAGCCCGCAGCCAATGATCCATTGCATTCCGCGAGGCAAACAGGCGAACAGTTCTCGCCATTGAGCCCACACCGTCGCGAAAAAATTTCCCTCTAAGCGATCGCTCGATGGGGCTGCCGTTTTCGCGTCCCTGTCCTGACTCCCAGAGATATCCGGGCTCACCTTGCCGTCTACGCTAGATTGCCAGCTTGATCGAAACGCAATGAAGGCAAGCATCCCCGCCACAATGAGTTGTGCTCCAAAGCCTTGCCATCGCTCCGAACTAAACCGAGTCGGAACGAGGTGATGGCCCAGTCGCAGGTAAGCTTGCATCACGGCGCTCTCTGTCGCAAGCCTTGCGTCCGTCCCCCAATCGATGCGGATGGCCGGAACAACGCCTACCAAGACCCCAACCGCGCAAACGATCCAACCGGCTCGATGCAGGGCAATCCACATTCGAATCGCGGGCCAACGCGTTTGCCCCGAACCCGTTTGCCCCGAACCCGTTTGTCCTAAAATTTTCTCGCGATCCACGCGATCTAAAAGGAAAGAAATGCAAACAACACAGGCGATTACCCAAACTCCCACCACCACATGAAAAGCTGCTGCCGTTCCTAGCGAGACCCAGGCTAACAGCCAACGATGCCGAATCGCCATCGCTAGCCCGATAAAAACGAAGGCGTATGCAACGCCTTTCGATTCGCAGCCCCCGATCACCCATTCCCCCGCCCAGTGCCCCCAGTGGAGTCCAGCAAGCCAAACCAAGGCCCAAGCACTCGCTACGAGAGACGCGTTTTTTTCGCGATGAGACCGCCCGTTCGCATCGCATGTCCAAAGGGAATGTCCTAGAAGTGTCCAACCAAACGCCAAAAGAATCCAGGTGATGAAGCGTCCAGTCCAAACAGCCCAAACCATCGGCAAGTATTTCGTCAAACAACCAAACGTCGCAAAGAAGAGCCAATGTGCATCTCCCGACTCCAAAAACAGATCCCCTTTTCCAAACCCAGGATTCCAGAAATGTGCCGCCTTGGTCCAGTAATGAGGTTCATTGATCGCGGGAACGGAGCTTCCTGCATAAATGAAGAATATGCAAAGCACGCCCAGGAAATCGAAGCTAAACCAGTCATTCCATGTCGGATTAGGCGACTTTTTCCCGTCGAATTTGTGGGGATTTTTTTCAGGAGTTTGGGAAAGCATAAGTTTGGAAAGTGGCAGGACAGGGTGTTTTCGTTGGGACGTCAGGTTTGCAGCGCGTGCATTTTCTGAGGACGGCGTGAAGGTGGATGGTGTCTGAAAGGTTGGAAAAGAATAACGATTAAGCAACAAACGCCAATTATCCAAGAAAATTCCGGGAAAATCTGCTTGACAGCCCTTCGTTTTTCTTGACTGTCACCGTGTTGTATTTAGAGTTGAATGGAACCGAATGTGCTGTAGACACTCACAGCCGTTGATCATCAGCGTTGTAAAGCAAAAGTCTACTAGATTACAGGATCAGGAGCTGGGTATTTTGCCCGAGGATTAGAGGAAGGGAAGTCATGCTAGTATTATCTCGAAAAAAGAACGAGAGCATCATCATCAATAACGAGATCACTATTGTTGTGGTCGAGATTCGTGGTGATAAGGTCCGGCTTGGAGTCGAAGCACCGCGGGAAGTGCCTGTGCACCGTCGCGAAGTTTTCGACGCAATCCAGCGAAATTCAGAAGAACAAGTCGCCGAGCGTAATCAAGAGACGGAACGCAGCGAAGAGTCCTAGTCCAACGTTTTACAGGACTTGCATGTAATCTGCAGTTTCGTTCCTCGTTTTAGGCTTTTCTGTCTCGTCTTGACAGAAATTCTGCCGATCGTAAACTTTGCATCAGCTTCGAGCATTCCAGAGTTCGAATCGCCACGGCCCCGTCGTCTAGAGGCCTAGGACATCGCCCTTTCACGGCGGTAACACGGGTTCGACTCCCGTCGGGGTCACTAGGTTAGGTATCATCAGCCATCCGGCACCATCAAAACCCTGCTTTTCGCGGGGTTTTGTCGTTTCTGGGATTGGCGTTTCCTATTGCACCCAAACTATCGCCGGAAATCCAATCAACCGAAACTGGTGACCCATTGAGGTTGACAACGATTAGGCCTGGCTAGGGTTCGAACTCTTGTTTCCATCGCGTCGCCGACGGATTCGCCAAACGTACCAACCAAATGTCGCAAGCGCCGGCGCTGCAATCAACCAACCTCCCCCATTGAGAAAATCCTGCACCGGTAGTGGCAAATATCGAGTGAAGGGCCGCAACCATTCATAACCCGGCTCAAAGACGCGATTAATCGATTCCCACCTTGACCAAGCCTCATTAACAAGCGGACCCTTTCGAAGGCCAATCTCACGAGCGCGCTCTTGCATACCAGGCAATCCACGGGCGGTACTGATACCCATTTGTTCCCCGGCACGATCGGCTCTGTTTTGGTCGCGCCGTTGCGCCGCCGGTGAACGTCGCTCGTCGTTCCTTGTGGACAGAGTCGTCGCAGTTGTACCTTCTCTCATCCCAACAAAGAAACTAAAGGCGAGCGACAACAAAGCCATCGCAGAGACCATCAAGACAATCTGGCTGATGAAGGCCAGTACCGCTCGACGGAATGATATATCCCACAACAACACGTGAACCGTACCACCAACTGTCAGGGCGAAAAGCACTGGTAGGTAACGAATCATCGGAACGAACCCTAGAACCTGCCATTTCAGACAAAGTGGCTCCCGAATCCAATTCCAGTAAGTGTAACCCTCGGGAAAGACGAATCCCAATTCGGGCATTTGCATGAGTCGGGCAAACAAATATCCCGATAGATCATACGTTAGAAACACTGCCAGCCCCATCAGCAAGGTTGCCCGCACAGCTTCGAACACAGTACATGGTCCGTCATCTGCCCAGAAATTGGTCACGCGTACCATCACCACCACCGCGACAGCAAACATCAAAAACCAATAAGCTGCTATCATCCAACTGGTTTGTTCTACTTCAGGAATCATTCTACGCCTCGCGTGCAGGTAACGGTTTAAGCCTATGAGGTTGAGCCTGTGAAGGTATCGTACAAACACTCGACTGTCTAATGCTGACCGCCTAGATTATGGCACATGCAGTGTAGCCCCGAGCCGTTGCCCAAACAAGATATTGGACTCGCCGTCACCGGACGTCGCAACGTTCTCATTTTGCAATCGTGTTGATGCAATGGCAAAGGCCGTGAGAGTAAAGATGGGTGGCCCCATCAGCTCCATGTCATTCCCGCGCAGGCGGGAACCCAGCTCCATGTCATTCCCGCGCAGGCGGGAACCCAGCTCCATGTCATTCCCGCGCAGGCGGGAAACCAGCTCCACGTTATTCCCGCGCAGGCGGGAAACCAACTCCATGTCATTCCCGCGCAGGCGGGAAACCAACTCCATGTCATTCCCGCGCAGGCGGGAACCCAACTCCATGTCATTCCCGCGCAGG
>JAIPFP010000350.1 GCA_021736575.1 Pirellula sp.
AACAAAAACTTCTCGCCGGGAATATCTTGGATGATTCGGCAAAACTCCGTTTCTTTGCAAAACCCCGTGTCCTTCTTGTCGTTAATTGACTCTGACCGCACCAATACATCAAACTGTTTTAGACAACTGTTATTTATAAGAAACGTTTGAATAGTAGAAGCAGCGTCCGGGTCGCTGAAATTTGATTGGCAGAAACCGTGTGACCCACATACGACACAAAAAACAAGAATCGCAACTGTTCTGTACACATGAAGCTCGTTTCGGTTTGGAAAGTCCAAAATGCTTGGCATTGACTTCACAATACCAAGCACTACACAAATCAAAAATCAGAACATACCTGGTTAATAGCTGCCCGTACAATTGCCAGTTCCGGTTAGTTGTACGAACTGAGTGCCAATCGGTTGCCATCCTCCTGTACCGGTCTGTGCCTTACAGTCTGCAACAGGAGAACCAAAAAATAAATAGGGGTCTGAGCAGCCATCACAATCGCGTTCCGCAGAGCATCGGACCCCTGCGCCCCAAACAATAGTTATAAATCCAGGTTCTCCTGGATTCGCCGGTCTAATCACGCCATATGTGTTAGTAAGAGATTTGGTCTCTTTAGTGTCCTCATGACACAAGAACGAATCGGGGCCTAAAAAGCACCACTCGGAGTTGCACGGATACGGCGAATGATTTGGACAGTTTTCAACCTCAATTACTTGGCAAACAGACTGGGAATAGCCAGTTTCGACGCCCGCATTTACCATTCCGAGACAAAGCAAACCTAATAGTAACGATCGCATTTTCAGAATCCTCCGAACAAAGAACTAATAACCTAAGAACTGTAAACCAACACTTCCGTCAAGCGAAGCAAGCGGCGATGCAATTCGATACTCGGCTTGCTTTGGGGCGCTAATCGCTGAGTCAAACAATTTGTCTTGTTTTTCTCTAGTCCACTCCAAATCAATCCTATACACCCCTTTACCTGCTCGCGAGATCTTCAAGACTTTTAACTTTCCTTCTGTCGTTGAGAAAGTCACTACTGGTTCGAACTCAACGGCATCCTTTCCGACACCACTAAACGCAACGGAATCGTCTAGCTTTACAATAACTCGACCGACAAATCGAGTTTGCTTGTCGCTGTCGGGAGAAAATGAAATCACGCTCGGAACCAAGGTGATTTTATTTCGTAGGTCGATCACGACTGGAATGGTCGCAGTATTCCCGGTTTCCAGATCGGTAATTATTACCCGCTCAACTATGGAGCTCGTAAGTTCTCGATCCAGCTTCATTGAGCATGCAACACTAAATAAATCACCTTTCTTTACGATCTTACCCTTAAGGCCTTGGAGTAGCGGACCTGTAGAAACAACAATATTTTCAGATCGAATCGGATTAGTAACTAGGCAGGGTATTTCGAATTCCACCAACTTAGCCCCCCTCGCCACTTGCGACACAAAAGTGTTCGCGGATCCAAATGATAGTACTCCTGTAAGTCGGTATTCGATGCGAATCTGGATGGCTTCTTTTTCTGAGTAAAACAAAGACATTACCAAGCTGCGTTTCGACTCGTCAACTCGCTCAGACTTCTCTGTCTTTAATTCGACATCCAAATGGCCTGAGCCATCTGCAGGAATTGAATTTTCCTTCAGTACTGCCTTAATACAACTGCAAGTTGTTTGAAACTTGACCACCGGATAAACTATTGAAGTTTTGTTTATAAGCTCTAATTCCAGCTTTAGTGTCTGTCCGCAGGGTAACTCGCCAAGATCGAACAGAGCGCTTTGCGCTGAATTGCGAAAGGTGATTTCCGTTGATTTTTTCAGGACATCGTCCGCAATCAGCGTTAATTGCAGAAGAGATGCAAAGAGAAATGCGCCAACCTGCACTCGACAAAGGTTTAGCATGGCAGTTTCGTATGGGAAAGGAACACCTCTAAAACCGTACTAAATGGAAGATTGCCCTCCATTCGCAAATTTATAAGTGATTCGAAACTGGACGTCAACTCATTTTTCAAAAAATTCTCAAAAGTCTCAAACGTGGAGAAGTCAAGCCCACGCACCACGACAACAAACATTGAAAGGAACCTTAGTCGAAACAAAGAATACAGTCCTTGATCGATGATGTGGTCTAGTTCAATCTTGACGACGCAAACTGGTGACGGATAGCGCATCTACAGGTACTTCGGTTGAACGATTGTTGTCATGTTTGGAGCTTTCCTGGTTTATTGCCGTCGGGACAAGATGGCGTCCTTATTTGGGTGATCTAGTCCACTTCGTAGCTGACGAAGAAGTCTCGCTACTTTGATCTTGAAATCGCTTTGGCCTTCGCCTCGCACGCCGGTTGTCGTGTATCGATATAAAGTCTTAATTGACTTCGATTTCCCGTTGATGGACGGAAAAAGCTTAGAAGCTTGCGCAATCGAGATAAGAGTATCCCGATCTGGATTGATCGTCATGAGAAGTTGCCTGTTTAGAAGTTGTGATGATGGCTTCGTGCCAAGAGCACTTCTTTCCCGAAAATCGGATCGGGTTGCAAGTCTTCATCACAAACGGTAAACGGACAAACAGCAACTAAGACCTACAGTGCTCAATCTCAGTTTTGGGAAGTTCAGGAATTCTGTCAATGGGTCATCATCCGATTTTTCGAATCACTTCGATTGCTTTCTCGCGATCAGCCTCGGCATAAATTTGCGTTACACCGATTTCGCTGTGACCCAACAGGACTTGAGCAGCTTCAATACCATGCGATTTTCGAACGTTCGTTGCCATCGAATGTCGAAGCTGATTTGGGGCCCATGCATGTTTGCGATTCCACTCGAGCAAAGCTGGTCGATCAAGTTCACTTCCAGGAGGGAAAGCCTTTGCGCATGCGTTCCGAATCGCTCTAGCGTACGATTGAGACGTGTAGCAGTTCCTTTGGAACAGTCTCGTGCATTGCACCTTCGAGCCAAGTTTGCATGTGTTGGCCGACCTTTCTTTTGAAAAGATCGATGAATCCGGATGCGATGCTCCATCCTTTCGCAACTTCAGGGCATTGCTCAAAAACCATTGCCTTGAACGATCGGTCATCGTCGCTGAGATCTTCATCGGTCTTGAACACCATCCATGACAATTGCTTTGGGGATTTCTGGTTTGTTCGGACTGGAAGCGACTTTGAATGTGCCTCCGCGTTTCTGCGCAATTGTGAAACACGACGGCGGACGCTGTAGTACGACGCACGGAATCCTCTTTCTGTAATTTCATTTGTTAGTTGCATGACGTTGTGGCAGCCTTCCTTCCATCGCTCCCATAGATAGTCAACGCAAGGGTCGGCATGACTGGAGCTTGGACGTGTTGTGCGTTCTGGATATTCGTCGGCCTGAACAAAGCGTCGAACGGTAGAACGAGTGATGTTCAAACGTCTCGCAATCTCACGCTGCGGGATTCCTTGCTGATACAGCGTCGTCACTTCTAAGTAACGTTCACGCCGCTTTTGTGATGCCACGCTTTTGGTTTTGGGACCTTGGGTGCCTGGCACCTGACCTTGGGGACCTTGGGTGCCTGGCACCTATATCCAGCCGTTTGGTAAGAACTGTTTGTTGGCCCGACGGTTGGTTGATCGCGGCGTTCGATTCGTCCAGCTTTATCATGGGGCGGGAAGCAAATGGGACTCGCATTCGGCCATCGAAAAGAACCACAGCAAACTCTGCGAGTCGAGCGATAAACCGGTAGCCGGATTGCTTGCCGACCTTAAACAGCGTGGCTTGTTGGATAGCACGCTTGTCGTTTGGGGTGGTGAGTTTGGTCGGACGCCCATGAGTGAAAAGGGAGATGGTCGCGACCATAACGCCTATGGCTTTACGATGTGGATGGCAGGCGGCGGCATCAAGGGGGGGCAGGCAATCGGCTCGACGGATGAGATTGGCCTGAGGGCGGTGGAAGATCGATTGCACGTTCATGATTTGCATGCCACCATTTTGCACATGCTAGGCGTCGATCATTGGAAACTTGTTTATGCACACCAAGGTCGACCGGAGCGGGCAACCCAAAATGAAGGCAAGGTCTGCAAGAAACTGCTTCTAGACGCTTAGATTTCGCACGAAATGACTGGCCCCTCGTGCCTCGTATCTTGAGCATTAAGCATATCGCAAATGGCCGCTCGGGGAGTTGAACCCCTCTCGGATTTTGACGTAAGTGATGATTCTTGCAAAACTTGCACTGATCCAATTTATACCCTCGCTGCACCGGCGCTGCAAGCCTGTGGCACCAACTGTCCATTCAGGGCATCAATTGACAAAGAATTATTGGAGCTCATCGAGTCTTGGCCCGTAGTTCCCCAACACGCCCGTGTTGCAATTTTGTCGCTCGGGCGATTGCGGATCAAAAAATGACTACGGTTTACTTTCGAATGCCTGGGTCTTTTCTGGATCCACCAGGTGCATCCAATCTGCAAAAGACTGTAAGTTCGCGCTAACGATCTTCTCATCAAAAACGAGTTTGTTTACCGCAAACCAGTGGAAATCGTAAAATGTTTCTTGGTAAAAATTAGATTGAATTTTTTTCCCTTCGGAATTTTTTTTACGTTCCGATACTCGACGTGTTTGATCAATTGATTCAACAACCATTAAGTCATCATGATCGGTCCAGGCAATCGACTCGATTCGATGAGGTATAGTTTGCAAATTCGCGCCTTCACCAATCAAGAATTTTTGACTAAAAGTTACCGGAACTATCCTTTTGGAATCGATCACCCAATGATTCTGTATTGTCATATTGGATAATTCGACCTTTCCACGCTGAAAGACATGCAAAGAACTTCCTTTCGCGCCACCCGATTGATAGTTATTTAATGGGTCGTTTACAGAAACAAGATGCAAATCAAAATCGTACCCCTTCATTCCGAACGGAGTCGGATAACCAGCGATGCCTGTAAGTCTGACATCAGGCAACTCAACTGACTTGCAAGCTTCAGCAAACGAAACACTACGCCCAGAATGATCCTCCAACGTGCTTCGAACTTCAAGCCTTCCATTTACATACCGTGCAGCGAAAAAACGGACTTCTAAAACTTCTTTGGCATTCTCTTGTACCGTTGTCCTATCTGCCTTTCTTAAAAACAAAAACTTCTCGCCGGGAATATCTTGGATGATTCGGCAAAACTCCGTTTCTTTGCAAAACCCCGTGTCCTTCTTGTCGTTAATTGACTCTGACCGCACCAATACATCAAACTGTTTTAGACAACTGTTATTTATAA
>JAIPFP010000351.1 GCA_021736575.1 Pirellula sp.
CGCGATAAATTGATTAAGACGGTCGATGAAGTACTCGACGAGTTCATCAAGAGCGGGGTTACCGACGCTGAAATCGACTCGGCAAGGATTAGTTATCTGAAGCAGCTTGAAGACATTTTGAGCAACGATGTCCAGTTGATGGAGACGCTACACCAGTATCAAGAGGCGAACCGTGACGAATCGTTTATCGCGCGTCGTCAACGCAACATGGAACAATTGACGAAAGTCAAGGTCGATGCAGCCATCCGGAAATTGCTCGCTCAAAAGAAACTGGTAATCGTGAGCGCGGGTGACTTCAAAGGGAAACTAACAAACGAGTGAAACGCAAGCGTTTTCTCCTCCTCGCCCCGCTTCTGGGTCGGGGGCTG
The DNA here is from genome assembly GCA_021736575.1 of Pirellula sp. Taxonomy (GTDB): domain Bacteria; phylum Planctomycetota; class Planctomycetia; order Pirellulales; family Pirellulaceae; genus JBKCUI01. The sequence continues at coordinate 369 of JAIPFP010000351.1, forward strand.
AGGGGTAGATCCCTGTCCCTACCTGTTACCATGCGTTTTACCTAATGGATTCATCGATGTTGTCCAACCCTTTTTTGCGTGGAATGAAATCCCTTTTCTTGCCCATTGGGACAATCCAACGAGTCACTCTGCTCGCAACGCTATTGTGGTGCTTTGTTTACCCAACTCAATTTACCACCGGGCAAGAAGTTCGGTATCGTTTGGGAAAGCAAGTGATCGCTTTTGAATCCGCCTTTGAAAGCGGCTACCAAGATACGACGCGCCGAAAAAAGGTCGTTGTTCCTTTGCAATCCGCAGTGCAATCTTTTTTTCAATTGGATTTGCTCGAAGCGGAAAAGCAGATCGATGCCGCACATGTTTCGATCCTGTCCGACGAGCTCGGCCTCGCGGCGAACTCCGTGATTTCCTTGAGGCTCTCGCCAAACAAGCGTTGGCTCGATTCCGCCCAATCGCAGATCGAGTGGTCGTTGAAGCAAGCGTATGAGTCCGAGATCGAAACGAAACTCCCTCTTCGAATGTTGACGAAGTATCAACGACAAAAGGCTCCTTCCGAAAAACCTTCTGTTCAACGCGAAGAAACGGTCGACGTTCTTCCTTGGTCAACGCAACACGCCGATGCGCTCGAGGGAGACTTCCTCGTGCATACAACACTTCTGGTAGGTGAACGCAATCTGCGACTGCCTTGGCAAATGGTTTCCTTCAGCAATCATCGCGACGAGCGATTAGCCATGGCAACAGACAGACTCAAAGCCTTGCCAAAGTCAGTGAATCCAACCCTATCCCAATCGATCAAGTTGAATTTGGGAGTTCTCCGCGACCTATCACGCGATCGGATCCTCGAGACCGACTATCCTGCCGACACAATGCTTCAGCGGTCTGAGCATTGGCTGGATCAAGCCGAAAAGAACGAACCGGCAATCGACATTTCTCAAGCGGGTCAGTACTGGTTGGACTATTCGCTGATCGGAAGGTCGGGGGTCGCACGCATCCAAGTCCCTTACGATGTCGATCCGAAAAAGCCATACAAAGTTCTCATCGCATATCATGGCGCAGGCGGTAGCGAGAACATGTTTTTTGACGCCTACGGTGCGGGTCGTATCGCCCAACTTGCAAAAGAGTCTGGATATCTTTTAATCGCTCCGAGGCAGCCCGTTCTTTCAGGCTTGTTATCATTCCAGGCCCTGCTCGATCTCGTGGAGAAGTCGCTACCGATCGATCGATCTCAAATCGACTTGATCGGGCATTCGATGGGGGCAGCCCAAGCGATTGGGCAAGTGGAACAATGCCCCGGCATTGCGCGTTCCTGTACGATTCTGGGTGGTGGTCGAGCAGTCTCCAAACCGCCGGCATGGTCGGATCTAGCTGTCTTCGCGGCGGCGGGCGATGTCGATTTTGGAAGACGGGGTGCGGTCGCTTTTGCGGAGTCTGTCAAGAAGGCAAATGCGGAAGTGGAGCAACGCATCTATGAAAACGTCGAGCACTTGGCCATTGTTCAAGTCTCTCTGACGGACATCTTCGATTGGTTAAAGAAACTCCCTCAAAAGACTCTCCCCACGCAATAAGACTGAACACAAAGTGGAGTGGTTACGCGATTCGTGCCGATTTCGCAGCCGCTCTTAAAAAGGCGTCACTGGACCGTCAACCCAAGAACGTGACACCAAATTCCTTGCAGAGCATCTTGGAAGAAGCGACTGAGCCATGGCTCAAGCAGAATGGATACGTGGCATAACTGTTTTCAGGCTCAACTCGCAATCTGTAGCAGCTGCACGAACGGTTGTCCATTCGGCGCACCGGCGTGTCAAACTGGAGCGAGTTTGTTCGATGCCATGATGCTAGATTTTCTCTACTTCGATACTCACATCTTGACCACCGCGTAGAACTCGAATGAACTCGATTGCATCGTCCCGCTCGACATAGAACACAACATGATTTGGAAAGTCCTTTACCAATTTGGTTCGCACCCCGGTTAGTTCTGGATGACGACTCGGAAACGGCGCGCCGCTTGCTGGAAACAAAGACAACCCTTTTATCGTCTGCTCGGCGCGTTCAAGAAATCTAAATGCTGCGTCGATGCTCCCCTCGGCTAAATACATTGCGTGCTCATCGACATCTTCGGAAGCCTTGGAACGCCGAATAATCGGCTTCAAATTGCTCACTTACCCTGCGCTTTCGAGACTACACGACTTCGGATCGCCTGCCATTCCTCGTCCGTCCACGGTTCCGCTGAACCGCTTTTGATTCCCGCCATCAGTGCCTGCTCAATCTCTCCCTGCTTCTCGCTCGCTGCGGCGACCAGTGCCACGATGTACTCGCTTGCACTTGCAAACCCGGCTTGCTCTGCACTTTCGTCAACATACGTCTGCAAATGATCTGGTAATTCAACTGGAATTGTTGACATCTCTTGATTCTCCAAGTTAGGACAGCAAACTTCTTCGCCAACAGCCCGCGCTCTCAAACATGGTTTTTCCGCACAGGAAATTTGGGAACGCGCTTTATTATAGGCTAACCGAGGCTTATTGGTAGAATCTCTCGAATACAACCTCTTCTCGCTCCGTTACGTTGGATCGACAGAATCCTCCGTCACCCTCCAACGGTGGATTTCGAGGGTCACAGATCAATGTAGCGGGGGGCGCGTTGTCGCTGCATTGGTTTCGTTCTCGAATGCTCTCGGTTGTCTAAGAATTGTGAGATTAGCTTGAACGCACAACCGCTCTTTCCCTCCAAAGGATCATCAGATATGTCAAGTGCGCGCAGCACACTACGCTCCCCATCGAGCGATCTCGTTATCCGACTGTTCGGCTAATCGCAATGAGCTAGACCCGGGCTCGATAGAATTTGCGACCTGTTTTTAGACTGCGCGCTCGCTCAATACTCGTTGGCTTTCCCGCCGCGTTCTTGAATACACGTCCAAAGTCCTTCACTACTTTCGAACAAGCAACCCCGTCGATTCCCAATCGTTCGAAAATCGCTGGCGCTTCGGCTGGTGTCGCCCACAGTGTAGAACAGTTGTCCTCAACTGTTTCTGAAGCAAGTACAAACTTCATTTCAGATAAACGATTTGGACAATCGTTCTACAATAGGGTCGACTACGTTGCTGACCGGATCGCAGAAGAGTCGGAGATTCGCCGTGGAAAACAGTTCCCGTACCAGTACTTTGCTGCGTACTTGAATGCGGACTTGGAAGTTCCGAAGAATATCCGCACTTCACTGCATAATGCAGCCGAGATCGCTTGTGGAAACGTACCGGAGTTGCTGGGACCGGTTGTGATTGGTTTGGATACGTCTTGATCGATGAGCAGCGCGGTATGGTTCACTCCGTCGAAAAAGCCGAAAGACGCAATGGGAATTGTATCCACCTTAAAAAGCGTAGCTAGACTTGGTAGACTTGAGGCATCCATCTATGCTTGTCGACCGATTTGCCGTTCCTAACTCTCTTAGCGAAGCTGGGGGAGGTAGGACGGGCGTTAGCCACGTCCGGGAGGGGGTGCGACTTCGATGTCGCATCAGGACGACCTTCGCTCAAGCCCCCTCCCGAATGTCGCTGATGGCTCCATTCGACCTCCCCCAACTGCGTTGGGAGAGGTGACTAAGTTGCGAGAACTTGTTGATCCAGAGAATCGGATCGTTGAAAATGTTCTTGTTGGGAATCCTTTTTCTTGGTTCCCCAACTCGGATGATCACAAGGAGCCTCAATCGATGGCAACGGAATTAATTCGTAAAGCTCGCGAGTTACGACATCGCCAAACAAAAGCGGAGTCCTTGGTTTGGAGTATTCTGCGAGGAAACGGACTTTGCAACAAAAAGTTTCGTCGACAACACCCTGTTCACCCATTCGTCGCTGACTTTGCATGCTGCGAGATGGCGATGATCGTCGAAATCGATGGCGGATATCACGACCATACGTACGAGAATGATACTCATCGGCAACAGTATCTTGAAGAACAGGGATGGCGAGTTCTTCGATTCTCCAATGAAGAAGTGATCGAAGAGGTGGAAGCTGTTGCGATTGCGATCGCAAAATCGATGGGATTGAAACCAACCTATGGACCGCACATCGAAGTGCGTTCCGGAATGCGCTCTCGCCGCTCACCGAATTCCAAAAAAGGCCGCTAACGTCACCTCTCCCAGCAAAGCTGGGGGAGGTCGGAGCGAGCGTAGCAAGCTCCGGGAGGGGGTGCGACCAGGGTTTCGGACCGAGGAGACTGCGGCTGTGCTTATGCCCCCTCCCGAATGTCGCTGATGGCTCCATTCGACCTCCCCCAACTGCGTCGGGGGAGGTGACCTCCATTGCGTTATTCATTGCGTTGCACATCCGTTAAAAGCTTTTACCGAGCGAGCCACCTCAATTGCAAGGTCGTACATTTCGGAAAATGTCGAAGTGGTGTGTCCCCATGAAATTCCCTCTTGTTTGACTTTGCGTTTCGGGCAAAGGGTCCACCAACGCCGGGCGATGTTCGGTATCATCCCTAGTAGCAACGACGTCAGGCGATCGGAGGACCAGATGGAAGTGATTCGAAAGCAAGAAAAGGCCAATAAATCGAACCCAAAATTCGAGGTGAGTTGCTTACCGTTTATCTTCGAACCATTTTTTCCGGTGATCGAAGTTCTTTTGGGTTAGATGGTCGTCTCCCAAAAGGTAACAACGCCTGACGGTCCACTCAATCGTATGCACTGCCACGATCTCGGAAGGATCAAAAATTTCCGCTCGAGATAATCTCGCCATGGTTCACTCCGTCGAAAAAGCCGATAGAAGCAATGGGATTTGCATTCACCGTAGAAATTCCAAATCCAAGATGCAACTACCCCCCGAAAAAAAGCTGTGTCCCTACGAGTC
>JAIPFP010000066.1 GCA_021736575.1 Pirellula sp.
CCAAACAAACGGGCTTGGCCATGTTGGCAACTCTGAAGGCAAGCCTTGGCTCACTCGATCGGATTGTTCGTGTCGTGAAAATCCTTGGACTCGTTCGTTGTACGGATGATTTCGGACAAAGCCCAGTCGTGATCAACGGTTGCAGTCAATTGTTCGTCGATCTCTGGGGAAGCGACCTTGGAATCGGCGTACGGAGCGCGCTTGGTACCAATTCGCTTCCCGGTGGAATGGCAGTTGAGGTTGAGGCAATCTTTGAAATTAAGCCTTAAGAACTTCACATGACCGAACGCCAAACACTATCCTTTCTCGCCAAAACACTGGAGCGAGCTGGGCTTCAGCCGAAAACCAAGTACGGCCAGAATTTTCTCATCGACTTAAACCTGCTCGATATTCTCGTTAAGGGTGGGGACATTCAAAAGACGGATGTCATCCTCGAGGTAGGGACCGGAGTCGGATCGCTTTCCAAGCGGATGGCACCGATGGCCGGTGCCATCATTACGGTAGAAATCGACCGTGACCTCCAAGCCCTTGCTGCCAAAGAGCTGCGAGGTGCGGACAATGTGACGATGCTTTCGTTCGACGCGCTTCGCAACAAAAACCACTTGCGTGACGAAATGCTCGTCGCGGTTCGGGATCGGTTGGAATCGATTCCGAACGCAACTTTCAAGCTGATCGCGAATCTGCCCTACAACGTTGCAACCCCCATCATCAGCAATTTCTTAACCGTCGATCCCGTTCCGGAACGAATGGTAGTAACCATCCAAAAGGAACTTGCGCAACGCATCGTCGCCAATCCAGGCTGCAAGGACTACAGTGCACTGACGATATGGATGCAGAGCCTATGCGACTGCGAGATATTGCGAATATTGCCTCCGAGTGTTTTTTGGCCGAGTCCCAAGGTCGATTCGGCGATTATCCGTGTAACTCCCAACGCTCAGAAACGTAGCCGCATCGTTGATCTTGAGTACTTCCACACGCATCTTCGAGCTCTTTTTTTCCACCGACGAAAATTCTTGCGAAGTCAACTGCATACGGCCACTCAAGATGACTTGTCAAAGCCGCAGATTGACGAAATTCTTGAAAAACTCGGGCACCAACCCAACTTGCGAGCGGAACAACTTTCGGTCGATCAAATCATTGAACTGCTCGAAGCGACTCGATCCATGACTTTGGCGTCCGCGAATGACGCCAAACCAAGCAACTCTTAAGACAATCACTGGAAGTGGCAGTATGTTTACAGGATTGGTCGAAGCAAAAGTTGGTTTGGTAGAATCCCAAATCGAAGGGACAGGCAAGCGTATGGGCTTTGACCTCGGGCCCCTTAGCGACACCGTCCAGATCGGAGATAGCATTGCACTCAACGGATGCTGCCTAACGGTTGTCGAGATTCTAGCGACAACATGCTGGTTTGAGCTTGGAGCCGAGACACTTTCGCGAACGAGTCTAGGAAAATTAACGATCGGCGGCCTTGCCAACTGCGAACGGTCGATCCGTGTGGGTGATCGGATGGGCGGGCATTTTGTCACTGGACACGTGGATGGTTTAGGAACGCTCAAGCAACGTCGCGACGAAGGCGAATGGTCCTACTTTACCTTTTCGGCCGACAAGCCTTTGCTGAGACAAATGGCTTCGAAGGGCTCGATCACCATCGATGGAGTGAGCCTCACTTTGGTCGATGTGAACGACGAGATCTTTAGTATCGCGTTGATTCCACACACTCTCAAGGTAACCACTTTAGGTGATCTGCGAGTTGGCACCCAAGTCAATCTCGAGACCGATATCCTAGCCAAGTATGTGCAGCGAGGTCAGTTTCCGCTGGCATAAATCCCCGAACTTAGTTGCACGACTCTCCGCCGTCGTGATTCCTGCGACGCGGAGCGTCGCACAACGAAGGGCATACCTACGTCTTCGTGAATCGCGATCGATAAACAGGTAGTCCGTTCCTGCGAGTCCTACGCTCGAAATGCGTTATATAGTCCATGTCGTGCGTGGCGGGAGGTTCGCTGACAAAGAACGGGCCGTTGAGTTTTGTGACTTGATCGATCAACTCCAACGTCCCTTCGTAGTAGTCAAGCACATCGGTCCAGAAATGCAATGATCCTTTTGGCTTAAGTGTTCGTTCAATGTTGCGAAGTGTTTGTTCGCTGAGGACACGCCGTTTTTTGTGCCGCGATTTCCACCATGGATCTGGAAAATAAACGTGGACCGCTTCCAACGAGCAATCGGAGACATCGCGATCGATGACAGCGACTGCGTCGCAAGCAAAAAACATCGCATTGCTCAACCCCGTTCTTTCGACACGTGTCTGACACTCGTTCGCGTAGTGAACAGCCAGTTCAAGCCCGACAAACCGATGCTTCGGGTTCTTGACGGCGGCATTGGTCAAAAAAAGTCCTTTCCCCGACCCGATTTCTAGTTCTACGGGCAAATCGGTCGACAACCAAGCTCGAAACGTCGTTTCACCATCGGTTCGGTTAAAGCGTTCTCGAAAAAAAGGGGTTTCTATTGCTTCCGCGATTTCAACAAAAGCGTCGGGATTGTTGTTTTTGGGGGCGGAGGCCAGCGGATCGTGTTGCATACAGAACGGGTTGGGTTATAACCGAGTGGTCGCGAAAATCTGACGTTTCAAGGATACGCAAATTCCGCTTCGCCGATAGTCGCTCCTACGATAATCGGTCCTACCACCCATCCTGCAAACCGCTGAAAACAAGGCTGACACGATGACAATCGAAAACAAAAATCCAAAACAAAACGAATCCAATCGACGGAGCTTTCTTGCAACCTCGGCGACAACCGCTGCAGTGGCTGGCACCGCAGCGGCTGGCACCGCGAGCTTTCTATCGCGAAGCGCTCACGCTGCCGGAAGTGACATTATCAAAGTCGGGCTTGTCGGCTGTGGCGGCCGAGGAAGCGGTGCGGCAAAAGATGCCATGACTGCCGACGCAGGTTGCAGGCTCACTGCGATCGCCGAGGTTTTCTACGATCGATTGGAAAACGGGAAAGCCGGCCTAAAGAAAGCCCTCGGTAGCCAATACGAGGTTAAGGACGATCAGTGTTTCACCGGCTGGGAAGCGTTAGATCAAATTCTAAAAACAGACATTGACGTGGTGTTGCTTGCAACGCCTCCTGGATTTCGTCCCGCTCAAATGGAAGCAGCGGTTGCGGCAGGTAAGCACGTTTTTTGCGAAAAACCCGTTGCGGTTGATCCCGTCGGCGTCCGTCGCGTGATGGCGGCATCCGCCGCCGCCGCACAAAAAGGACTTTGCGTCGTCTCCGGTCTTTGCTGGCGATACGAGTACGGAGTCCAAGCGACTATCGACAAGATCCACGCCGGCGCGATCGGTGAAATCGTTTCGATCCAGTCCAACTATTTGACAAGCACGCTTTGGGAGCGAACGCCCAAGCCTGAATGGACTCCCATGCATAACCAAGTTCTCAATTGGCTGTACTACAGTTGGCTCAGCGGCGACCATATCGTCGAACAATTTATCCATTCCTTGGACAAAGCCATGTGGCTTCACCATGATGTACCACCCGTGCTCTGCTACGGAACGGGTGGACGTCAAGTCCGAACGGAAACCAAATTTGGCGACGTCTACGATCACTTCTCAATCGTTTACGAATGGGCGGACGGCACAAAATGTTTTGCGTCCACTCGCCAAATGGCCGATTGCCACAACGAGACCGAGGACTTCATTTACGGAACAGAGGGTACGGCCAAAGTCTTGGCAAACACAATCAAAGGCAAGACGGACTGGAAGTTCGACGGCAAGAAACCAAGCATGTATCAGCTCGAACATATCGCACTCATGAAAGCGATTCGCGACGGCAAACCGATCAACAACGGCGACTACATGTGCAAGAGTACTCTCATGGCAATCATGGGACGCGAAGCGGCTTACTCAGGTCAAGTTATCAAATGGGACGATGCACTCGCAAGCAACCAGAAGCTTGGCCCTGACCGGCCGGATTGGGGACCAGCACCCGAAGTCGAAATTCGAATGCCGGGCCAATACAAGTTCAACCCACCGAAATGAAATTTGATACCGAGTCCACCATCTGCGCCATCGCGACGGGTTCCGAAGGTGCGTATCGTGGCGCGATCCGAGTCACTGGTGCTGATGCCGTCTCTGTGGCGGCAAAAGCGTTTCCCAATAGTCCCGAATCAACTTGGACTTCGAACGGCGCGGTCCGCTTTCAGGAAACGATCTCCTTGGATCGATTGGGGCTATTGCCAGTCGATATTTTCGTATGGCCGGATTCTCGGAGTTATACCGGCCAACCGTCGGTCGAACTTCATTGCCTCGGCAACACGATCGTTTTGCAATCCATCCAAGCTAGGCTCATTGAGTGCGGTGCCGTTCTAGCTCAGCCAGGCGAATTCACATTGCGAGCTTTCTTGGCAGGACGTCTCGATCTGACTCAATGCGAAGCGGTGTTGGGGGTCATTCACGCTGCGAATGATCGATCCCTCAACATTGCCTTGTCTCAGTTGGCAGGTGGACTTTCCCAACCGCTGAGCGAACTCCGTCGGTCCCTTGTGAATCTGCTCGCCGATATCGAAGCAGGATTGGATTTCGTCGACGAAGATATCGCGTTTATTAGCAAATCTCAGATCAGCGATCGTTTGGCTTCTGCGCGGTTCGTGGTTGAGTCCTTGTTGCAGCAAATGGAATCACGCGCCGCTCAAACGGTTCAATTGCAAGTTGCAATCGTCGGAGCCCCCAACGCTGGCAAGAGCTCGCTCGTCAACGCGATTGCAGAGCAAAACGTGTCGATTGTTAGTTCCGAACCAGGAACAACCCGCGACTATGTTCGAATCCGGATCGATCTCGATGGAGTTCAGATCGACATTCTCGATACAGCCGGAATTGAGGAAGCCGATTCGACGACACCTCGCGGAATGGCTCAACAATTTACCCGCGAGCAAATCGACCAAGCAGACTTGATTCTATACTGTTTGTCTGTCGAAGATTGCGACGACGATGGCGACGCTGGGGCTTGGGCCAATTCTCATTTGCTGAACAATCCAAAAACACAAACTTGGTTGCTCCATACCAAATGCGATCTCACCAAATGCGATCTCATTGTCGGGCGAAGTGCAAACCATCATCGTTCCCAACACGACTTCATGCTGAGCACTCGTGAACGTGCGAGTATAGAACGACTCATTCAAGCATTGCGGGCTTGGGCTTTGGAGCGGCAGGAAAGCGTCAATCAAGTCGTGCCGATCACAGCCGCCCGATGCCAGGCTTCGCTCACCAATGCCATTCAAGCAATCGCACATGCTCAAGAGGCCACGCTCCAATCACGCGGTGACGAAATCATCGCAAGTGAGATTCGATTAGCTTTAGAAGAAATCGGTCTAGTCGCCGGAACGGTGTACACAGATGATATACTCGACGCATTGTTCAGTCGATTTTGTATCGGCAAATAGTGCCTCAGCTCCTTTTTTCATTTTCACACAAAGCAATGACTCTATTCTTTCGCAGGAACGATTGCGCTTCCATGGCTTCTTTGTCGAGATTTGCATGCGTCGTCGCCTTCCTACATGTCTTGTGGCTTGCTCACGATGTTCGCTCGGACTGGCCAAGCATTCTTGGCCCAACGCGAAACGGGATGGCTGACGCGAACTGTAATTTGCCAGACTCTTTTAGTGGCTTGCCAAAACAAATTTGGAAGGTTGAGGCTGGGCAAGGATACGCGGGGCCTGCCATCGCAGGCAACAACGTTATTCTTTTTGATCGCGTCAAGGATATCGATCGCGTTCGCATGCTCGACGCAAGCACCGGCAAAGAAATTTGGCGCCGCGACCTCGATGCAAAGTATCGAGATGGAGTCGACCCCGATAAGGGGCCTAGAAGTGTTCCATCGATTCAAGAGAAAAGTGTCCTCGTCTACTCTGCCGCTGGCGACCTCACATTGCTGTCGCGAAACGACGGAGATATCCTATGGGACAGATCCTTGCGAGAAGAATACGAAGGGGACGATGGCTATTTTGGAGCAGGCAGTACCCCTCTGGTTGTTGAAAACCGTGTGATCGTGAATGCGGGCGGAAAGTCGGCATGTATTGTCTGCGTCGGGCTGAACGATGGCAAGACTCTGTGGACCGCTTCGAAGGGGGACGCGAGTTATGCATCACCAATCCTGCTTGGGGCATCTGCGGAGACGAAAGCCGTCGTCGTTGTTCCCGCAAGGCTAGCGACGCTTGGCCTCGATCTTGAAACTGGAAAAGAACTCTGGAAAGTTCCCTTCGGACAACGTGGCCCCACCGTGAATGCAGCGACTCCCATCGTGACAAGTCAAGGAAACATCTTTTTGACCGCAAGCTACGGAATCGGTTCACTAACGATTCGACCTAGCCAGTCTTCCGCGGAGATCGTTCGCAAAGCATTTGAGATAAGCAGCCAGTACGCTTCGCCAGTGGCCATGGATGGCAAGATCTTTGGCAGCGATGGTCGGGAAGATCAGGGAGGAGGCACATACAAGTGCATCCGAGAAGACGATGGAAATTTGATATGGAAACAACCCGACATGCCAATCAGTCACACCATTGGGGTTGGGCAGAAACTTTTGATTTGTGGCGTTGATGGACAACTTTGGTGCTTGCGTTCGAGTGCAACAAAGTTTGAACCGCTTTGGAAAACAAGCTTGCCGAAAGGTGTCTTTCGAGCGATACCTGCGCTCTCAGATAATCACCTCTTCATCCGGACATCCAGCGGTAACGGAGATGCGTTGTATTGTTTTGATCTGAAGTAGTTTCTTCGGTGCAACGTCGCCTGTCTATCTAACCCCCTACCCGCGCTTTAAAGGCTGCTGATTTAATCCGCATTAATCCCAACCCGACGCGTGAGCGAGGGACGGTCTGCCCCTCGCTTACGCTCTTACGCTTCGGGTTGTGATAGAGCGTTTGCCTGCAGCAAATCCACTAAATCAGCAGTCTCATTTACTCAGGCAAGCGGCCTGTTTCGATTGTCGGGAATGGACCAGTTAATGCTTTCATAAACTCCACTAAGTCCTTTTTGTCTTGAGCGGTCAAGTCGAGCTTCTTGATCTTGTCACTCAAGTAAGGATTGGGATGACCACCTTTGGCATACCATTCGACAACTTCTTCAAGTGTCTTCTGGCTTCCGTCGTGCATGTAGGGTCCGCTCTGGGCGATATTCCGAAGGGTCGGTGTCTTGAACGCACCCTTATCCTTCTCGATTTTGGTTTGGGAGAACCGACCCAAGTCAGGTTCGGCTGCTTGCATACCAACGCCCAAATTGTGATAAAGCTCGTCTGCGAAATTAACACCGACGTGACAAGCGGAGCAATTCGACTTTTGATTGAAGAAGAGAGTTCGTCCTCGTTTCGCTTCCTCGCTCATCGGATTCTTGTCAGCGACCGACTTGAAGTCCGTGTACTTTTTGAAGAGGGCTGGGTCTTCCGTTTTCAACCCCTGAAGGTCCGCAAGCTCTTCCGGAAACGCTTCGAACAATCGCCGAAGTGGTTCGTTGTAATCGTAGGGGCTTGGACCGGTAACGATTGTCCGCTCAAAAGCAGCAATGGCCTTGCCAACCATGCCGATATCCGGCTTTCCGCCGAACACGCGTTCGAACTGGATTCGATAACCCTCCTTGGCCGTCAACATTTTGACGACCCCCTCATGCGTGAAGCCCATCTCAATCGGGTTGGCGATAGGTCCAACCGCTTGTGCCTCAAGGCTGCCCGCGCGACCGTCCCAGAACTGGGCCTTGCTCAATATGCGGTTAAAAGAAACTGGCGAATTTCGATTCCCCGTTTGGCCACGAACTCCTACTCCGAATTGTGTATTCGCTCCAAAACCGGCCACTGGACTATGACAGTCCGCACAACTAACCGAACTGTCCCCAGATAGCCGTCGGTCGAAATACAATTGGCGACCAAGCTCGATTTTTGCGCGTGTCAGTGGATTATCCCCTGGAATGTAAATTGCGTCGGCTCCAGCCGCCAATCCCTCAGGAAGAGAAACCTTTAACTCGACGTGGTTGGACGGGTTATCCAAGAACTTTTTGATTTCGGCGACGGTTAATTTGTCGGATCCGGGGATACCTGACGTCAGCGCGTCTTTTCCAAGCTGGACCGAATCGATTGCGTGAGAGAATTGTCCAAACGAGCATATCGCTCCGACAGCAAGGCTAGCGGCAAATAGTAATTTTTTGGATGCCATATGAATTCCTAATAATGATCGACGTTGGTGATTTTGGGTAAACCGGAGGATCGACTGCCGTTTTAACGGAGACCCCTTTGAAAAAAGTATAACGAAGCGTCAATACGTCTAACAGCCGCTTTGGCGGTCAACCCATTGGGAAAATTCTGCCGTGGCCTGAACGGTTTCCCATACAATCTGGGGCAATTCGTAGGGATGATGCGATTTCAGAAAGTCAACAACTTCGTTCAGTCGACCGGCCCCAATCTTGATTTTGACGGAGTATTCGCTTTCAATCTTCACCGATTCTTCCCAGTAATAGATGCTTTGAATCGGGCCGGTGATCTGGACACAGGCTGCCATTTTTTGTTCCACCAACGTGCACGCCATCTGTTCGGCGACAGCGTGCGTCGGAAAGGTTGTCGTAATCACGACAACCTTGGTTGCGGTCTCGCTCAAGCCAACCCTCGTTCGACAAGCTGACGTTCTTGACACTCTTCTTCGAGGATGTCGCGATGCAAACGCTGGAATTGTTCCGCCATATCGGCGATTTCGTCTCGCTGCGGATCGTAGTTTTGAACATGATGAATGGTCGAGTCGAGCTGGTCGATGAGTCGACACTGCAAACACTCGATGTCGCGGAGTTCAGAATAGAGACCGGGCCGCTGACAGGCAACATTCTCAAGGTATCCCTCACCTGCCACTCGTGTAAAATGTTGATCGAGCACCCATCGAAAGCTGACCAAGTGCTCCATCAACTTGCTCCACGTTGCACGCTGATGGGGATGTTCGATCCATGCGCGAAAGTCTTGCTCAAGTTCGGACAAGCCCTCCTCGATTCCAGACTGACTGTGGTTGAGGCACATTTTCATGCCATTGAGTTCCCATACGTTTCGATTCATTGCCAAGAACCTCAAACTGATAAAGGACTACTTACGTCGACAAACTGCACGACACTAGTGTCCCAACTTTAGGATTCACCCGTCAAGCATTTTTCGAAAATAGTTATGCGATGCAAATGAACCGTCGTGGGAGTATTCAATACCTTGCAGCTATGTTTGTCGGTTGCTGTACGGAGATCGTTCCGTTTAAAAGACGAAACACGGCCGATGCATCCAACCACTTTCGGCAAGGGTTCGAAGCAGAGTTCCCATCCATGGGGAGCAAAATAAATCTGCGGTGGTACGACAGTCGCTCGGACTCATCGCAAATGGTTCTGTCAGCAGCGACAGCCGTGGCTGATAAATGGGTCAATATCTTAAGCGATTACGAACCCAACAGCGAAGCCATGATGGCTTGCCAACAAGCCGATTCGGGAAATTGGGTCCAGGTTTCAAAGGATCTCTGGAATGTCATCCTAGTATGCGATCAATGGAATCGTTGGAGCAACGGAGCGTTCGATGCCGCTCTAGGTGCTACAACTCGCCTTCGTCGACAAAGAAAGCCTGCTACCCCCCAACAATGGGCACAGGCTCAAGCCTCAAGCGGTTGGCATTTACTCGCAATCGACCCATCGAAGCGATCGATTCGAACGACTCGCCCTGGCGTTCGTTTGGACTTCGGTGCGATAGGCAAAGGCCTGGTGGTCGACAAGATTTCCGAAAAGCTTTTGCAGATGGGAATCGACCAGTTCAACATCAATGCGTCTGGCAATATGCGGATGGGTAAAGCACCCGACAACACACAAGGATGGCCCGTTTCCATCGACATCCCAGTCACTGACTCAAATCAGCAATCGCTCGAATTCATGAGGATGCGATTAAACCATCGCGGTGTGGCGACGTCTGGAGATCGGTGGCAAAGATTTCCGGACCCGATCGAACCCAAAATCGGGGCGACCGATAGCAAAAAAAGCAGTCACATCGTGGATCCGAAAACTCTAAGAGGTGTTTTTGGGCACCATAGCGTTACCGTCATCGCGGACAATGCCATGGACGCCGACGCCATTGCGACGGCAACCTCGGTCCGAACACAAAACGACCTTGCCGGTTGGCTGCAAACGCTCAAACGCCTCAAACCAGGCGTTCAAGTGCTCATCCTGATCAAAGATGAGGAGACGCAAGCCATTCGAAGTAGGTTTGCTGGAGGATAATCCGCAGTCAACTCTGCCTGCCGGGTGCAACCTCCTGCCGGATGCAACCGCCTGCCGCTATCACCCAAGTTCCACAACGTTCTTAATTCGCAGGTCGCGGACTCACCTTCAGGGATCACTCCCCATGGTTCACCCAATAGCTAACGTGCACCCTAGATTCCCACCAGCCGCAGAAGGAATTATTGCAAACGACATAGATTTTGTGTATAAGTACCTAAGGAATTGCTGATACCCGCCTATTCTTGTCCGACCGAGGTGATTATGAAGAGTCGAATTGATGAGGAAGATTGTTTCCGCACGCAAGTTCATCTTCTCAATAGGCATGCCGTGAATTCCTACACGAGGCTGGAGGCAGTTAATTCCCTGTTGAAGATGTATTCGCCTATTGCCTACAAATTAGTTCTCAGTATGGCTTCATCGCGTGCATTGGAGAGTGTGGACCTTGAACTGGTTGCAAACAATTCGCTTTTCGATTTTTATTTTCGATATTTTTCCATTGCACCATGCAAGCTCAATTCGCATGCCGATGCGAGAACAATCTTAATGGTTATTGTTCGAAACCGTCTCTTGAATTCGGTCCGCGAAACAAATCGACTGAAGAGGACACCGAAACATGGAATGGAAGAAGGGTCCGGGTTCGGACTTAATCAATTTGCAAGCCGACGAAGTTCGGCGAGCGAAGAGTACGAAGTCGTCGAGTTACAAGAAATTCTTGGAGTCCAGCTCAACAACACGTTATTGAACGAAACGTTTGAAAAGTTATGCCTAGGCCATGATGCGTCCCAGATTGCGGATCAAGTTGGATGTAGTCGACGAACAGTTGAAAGAAGGATCAATCAAATTCGAATTCGCCTGAAAATCTGGGATGCTATTAATTGCAAACAACAAATAACAAAATTTCGGACGACCCCGTAGCATTTAGTGGATTTTCCAACCTTTGCAAAATTATTTCAAAAGTGGTGTCGCCACTTTGGCGGAAAAGGTGCTTTAGTATATGGAGACTCGCTGATACGAGATACGAGTAAACCTCCCTAACTTTTGAATAAAGCGATTTTACGAATGTTTTCTTCAATTCCCCCCACATTCGCTCTTGCCTTTCTAGCGATCTTCGAACCAGGTGATTCCATCAACATCAAGGAATACTTTGGTATTGCGCAGTCAGGAACAGTTGTGCAACGGGAAATTGAATTGACAGCTGCACCGGCTGATCTGCAAATTGAGAAGGTAGTTTCATCATGCGGTTGTGCAGTCGCAACATATAAGCGAGAAGAAGGGTCTTCAAAGCGCATCGCAGTAAAATGGACGATACCACAACAATCGGGCCGGGTCTCGAAGCACATTCAAATTCTCGGGATCAGCAAGCTGAAACCTATTTTAATTGACCTAGAAATCCAAGCTGACGCGCATTACCTCCTCAGCTTTGAGAAGGCTTCTGCGTATTGGCAGGCTGACTCCAATGCCCCGAGTGCCGATTCATTAATTCTAAACGTATTTAATTATATTGAGGAAATTAATTCAAAATCGCAAAAGGCATTCATAGAATTGGATAAGTTCAGTTCGGCAGTCAATCATTCCGAAATATTAGCGATTCCAATCACAGAGATTCCGAAGGAAAAGCTCCCTATTGGGGCCTTCCAGGGTTGGGCATTGGAGCTTTCTTCGACAATTTTAAAGAAAATTCCGTCCCATGAACGTTCCGTAGGAGTGGTTTTTGTAACTCTGAACAGTCGTGGCGATAGTCAGCAAGTTATATGTGACCTGACGGTTCGTCAGGGAGCCAAATTACTAACGAGAATCGTGCAACAGGATGCAACTAGCGAAATAATCGTGGATTTGTTTATACGGCTACCACCTGCACAATGGAATTGGGATCAGTTGCGCGTATGTGATGCTGTTAGTGATAGAATGCTTGATTTTCAGGTGGAGAAAAAGAGCGACTATTACGGTAGAATAGTAATAGGTTTTGGGAACGAGCCCCGTCCAAAAAAAGTGAAGCTGGCATTGAATGGTGATTTGTCTATCGGTTCAACAATATTGGAGCTGCCGAAATGAGAATGATTTTGATTCTTGTGTTTTTATCGATGACCGTTTGTTTTGGGGAGGATGAAATTTGTTATGACCTTAACGATTTGGCGGGATGTCCAGCACAAATTCGTTGTAGTCAATTTTCATGCGACTTTCCAGCCGACGCAAACGAGGCAGCGCAGGCTGGATATACCTACCTGAATATCAACTACAATGGAATAATCGACGTTACAGCGGATGCGAACTGCCCGGATGATATCCGTGATAACGGTGTCATGAGTCGCGTGCAATCATGTCAAGTTGTGGAAGGAGGTCAATTCGTGGGTTTAAAGAACATTGCAAAGCAAGGAGGATGTTGGCACATATTTTTGTGTGATGGCGACTGTCAGAAGACAAATATAACCATGGGATCGTTCGAGTTTGTAGTGGGTACCGTTGTTTATCCTTTCACGATCAATTATTTTGAATGCAAATCTCTGCAAGATCCGGATTCGATTGGCACAGTCGAGATAAACTATTTCGAATGTCTACCGGATGATTGCATAACAATACACTCTTAGGGTGAAAACCCCTGAAGCACTGTTGTGTGACTTCGTAGAAATTTCTTTATTTGCGCAGCAGAAGAATTAGCTAGCTAGGGGTAAAGCATGGGGGTCAATTGGATTTGTTTCGTATGTTGCTTCTTAACTCAAGAACGACAAGTGGTAATGGAAGAGATACCAGTACGCACTTTCCTCGATAGCGTGATAGAACAGAGGTCGAAACCTATTGCGTATGAAATGGAGTTTAGGTTAAGAAGAAATGTTTTTCAGGGAAATAACACAAATCAAGAGCGTAGTGGAACGCTCGTCGAAACGTCCGGGATTATGCGAGTGGATCAGTTAGCAGGAGTTTGTTTTGTTGAGAGTTCTACTCAACTGATTCAGGTAATTGCCACTACTCCAGATCAAGAGCAAGCTGTGAAGGACAAGTATAGTAAGTTGATTTCACCCGCGATGCGTTTGATATTACCCGACCGAGAATACGTTTGTAACCCGACGGTTGGAAAAATTGTCGAGAGGAAAAGAGGAGAGGCGGAGTGGTTTGCGGCGGCCCCGCTTTTTGACTTCCGAATTTTTGGTTGGGCAATTGAGTACGATTTTGACCATGGCCACACAATCGATGAGGTACTACGAATACAGAAGAAGATTTTGAAGCCGGAGCTAAATTTCAAAGTGGGGAAGGACAATATTGCAACACTTGACCTTGGTAACGAAGAAACACGAGTGGACATTGATCGCGGTTACTGGCCAATTGAGCGAAAGGTCTGGTCATCAATGAATAAAGAAAGACGATACATTAAGGAGTCCGTCAAGGTCGGACTTGTGAAGTTTGAAGACGAGTGGCTTCCCAAGCGAATAGACTGGACGACGGAAGGGAAGAAATCAGACAAGGGGCTTGGATTGGATATTAAGTGGATTTCCTACAACGAAACTATCGATCCAAACAAGGTGAGTCTGGCTTACATGATCCGTAGATTAGAAGAGAATAGCAAGGCCAAACAGAAAGACGAAAAAAAGTAAAGTTGTAGGACCATCTTGTTTGAGTTGACGAATTCCAAATTCCAATCCACCTTAATTACTATTTCCGCAGATTGGTTAACGAGGTCATTTTAGTTGCAACAGAAATCGGATAGAGTGCTACCACTTCACGATGATTTACTTTACCTCCAGCATGAACAAACCGATGGAGAATTAGAGGCGATTCCATGAGATATCTTAAAATAGTTTCGGTAGTGGTTTTTGGTTTGTTGCAATATGCGATTGCCGTTGCAGACGACTTTCCAAAAAACATGGTAGGTTTTGTGCGACCAAATAGCCATGTTGGAATGAATCGAGACCAGCAGTCAGGCAAATACTCACTGACTATTCTCACGGAGCCACAGCACTCCTTATTGAGAGATCTCCGTGTGCTTGACGTAGATGCGCTTAAACTAAAATACTCGGAAGTTGCGGCCGAATTTGCGAGGCTGGAAACAAAGGGTGAGCTGAAGCGACAAACGCCGAGGGCGGATGGTACACGTATCGGAAAAACCAAGGTTTCCGTTTCATCACTTGCAGGGATCCTCTACAAGGTAATCCACGTTGGCGAAGATTACTTACTACTCGAAATTACCGACGACTCGGCGAATCGTCTTGTGGTGAACGCGGCGGCAATTACGACTATAGTTTGGAACTCTGGATTACAGTATGGTGTTAGTAACAAAGTTCTGCGTGGAAATGAAACAGAGTCAAACGATGAGCCAAAGTCACTGCGGTAGGCGCCATGCATTTTCTTTTTTCCGCAATGTTTTTATTCCGCAGGTCTCGGACTCACCTTCAACGCGGCCAACCATTCTAAGGATTCTTTCTGCCAAGCGTCCCACATGGGACCTTGATAGCCGTTGAGACCATGATCACCCGTGGGTAGTTCGAGGTAGCGGGACTCAACCCCTTTGGCTTGGAG
Source organism: Pirellula sp. (assembly GCA_021736575.1). GTDB lineage: Bacteria > Planctomycetota > Planctomycetia > Pirellulales > Pirellulaceae > JBKCUI01. The sequence goes on from JAIPFP010000066.1 coordinate 14,772, forward strand.
AGCGTCGAAGAACGCTTTGCTATGATCCGACGAGACGACTCGATCATCCAAGGCGTGAGCCAAAAAGGTGGGAGGTGTCTCAGGCGTGACTTGTTTTTCGTTTGAAAACCACTCCAATTGTTCCGTGCTAGGGTTATCTCCTAAGAGGTTTTTCATGGACCCTCGATGCGTTTTTTCATTGAACAAGATGACAGGGTAAATCAGTACCATGAAATCTGGACGACAGCTTAGCCGCTCGACTGGATCGCTTGCACTTGGGTTTCCAAGATCAAAGTGAGTGCCGGCTGTAGAAGCCAAATGACCTCCGGCCGAAAAGCCCATGATGCCAATCCGCTTCGGATCGAGTGACCACTCTGCGGAACGATTGCGAACCATTCGCAAGGCTCGCTGTGCATCGAGCAATGGGACCATGGATCGCCCCTTGGGCAATCGATATTCCAACACAATGCCTGTAATGCCGTGCCGATTCAACCACGCTGCGATGCCATGCCCTTCAGCACCGGTAACCAAGCCTCCGTAACCACCTCCTGGACAAATCACGACCGCTGAACCATTTGTCTCGGTCGGACGATGTACGGTGATCCAAGCGTCGGACGACTCGCGCTTGTCATTTCCGATTGGTGCGTCGTTGTCCCAAAGCGAAATCTTAATTGGATCAGCAATCGGCTTGAGAACTTTCGTTTCTTGGGCGAAGCCGCTTGGGGTGGCTAGGCTCAAGATCATTCCAACAACGACATGAAGGGGGCGTTGCATATGTTTTGTTTCCTCATTGGCTCGTGGCGATTGTTTTGCTATGGTCCGACTGGACGACTCGATCATTCAACTTAACGGGCTTTGCCGATACGCGACCGAGGCAAAACTGAAACCGATGGATTCGAACGAGCACCCTCACGCACCTTACCATTTTTCCTAGCCACAAAAAATCACAAAAGCCACAAACCGGATGATCTGTTGAATCGAACTTTCAAACTTTTTGTGGACTTTGTGCCTTTTAGTGGCTAGAAGGTTGCCATTCCGTACAATAGACAGGTATCTACCAGGTTTGTTCCCTGAACGACAATTATATGCTGATTTTTGTAGGACAGGCTGCCAGCGCTGGAAGCCTGTCCGTGGAAAAACAGGCTGGCAGCCTGTCCTACGGCCCGGGTAAGCCGCTGCGATAGACACAGCCGACAAAAGTAGCCGGCACGCTCCGCCGTGCCGTCCGCAGTCGAGCTTTTGCCAGGATTCCTGGTGGACGGCACATGGAATGTGCCTACTACTTTGTGGGCGGCACCTGGAATGTGCCTACTACTTTGACTTTTGTCGGCTGTGTCCCATAGTATTAGGAATTCAGCTTGACATCGTGTATAATTCTTTGTCTGCTCGGGCCCCCTCCGTTGCTTACCTCCGTTTGCCAGTATTCAATACTCCCGCCGATTTAGATTCTATGCTTAGATTAACCAGCAGCTTCGGCTCAGCCTTGGCTGCTTTCGCAATTGCGATGATTTCTTCGATGCCAACGCTGGCTCAGGAAGTCTCGCGCGAGGACGCTGCTGTGATGGCCCAGCGGACGCTGACGAAGTACTGTTACGATTGCCACACCGGCGAAAAAGCCGAAGGTGGCGTCCGAGTCGATTTTTTGGGAGCAGGCGGAAAACTCGAAGATCATGTCGAACTGGTCGACAAGATCCTTTTGGTGCTCAAGGAGCAACAAATGCCCCCCGCAGATGCCGAACAACCAGAGGGTGCCGATCGAGTCCAGGCAATAGAGTGGATCGAGCAGCGGCTGCGACAATTCGATTGCGGCAGTGCCAGTCGCCCTGGACGCGTAACCATGCGCCGATTGAATCGAACGGAGTACAACAACACGGTTCGCGATTTGACTGGTTTGGATTTGAGGTTGGCAAATGATTTTCCATCCGATGACGTCGGTAATGGATTTGACAACATTGGGGACGTATTGTCGTTGCCACCGATTTTGATGGAGAAATATCTAGCGGCGGCCAAGCAGATCGCAGATGAGGTTATGAAGAGCCCCGACGCAGCAAAGAAAGTATTTCCGCGTCAGGCAAGCGATCCGAAGAACGTCGACGAAGTGGTTGAAGCGGCTCGCGCGAACGCCAGCAGCTTTGCCCAACGTGCGTTTCGTCGACCACTGGAAGCGGTAGAGACCGAGCGATTGTTCAATCTGATGCGCGTCGCTTGGGACTCGAATGCAACCAAAGAAGAGATCATGCAGACGCTGATCACGGCGATCCTGGCTTCGCCGCATTTCATATATCGCGTTGAGGAGGATGACCCTCAAGATTTTGTTGACGGGGTGCGGCCTCTCAACGATTTCGAGTTGGCTTCGCGATTATCGTATTTTCTTTGGAGCAGCATGCCCGACGATCCTTTGTTAGAACGGGCCAAAGAAGGAAAACTCCACACAGCCGAGCAGTTGCATGCGGAAGTCGATCGCATGCTGGCAGATCCAAAAGCAAAAGCCCTTGTGGAGAATTTTGCCGGTCAGTGGTTGCAACTGCGAGACTTGGAATCCATGTCACCGGACCCGGCGAAATTTGCTTCATTCGATGCAACGCTACGTGGCTCGATGCGTCGGGAAACGGAACTGCTGTTTTCAAGCATTCTCGATGAGAATCGAAGCATCCTCGAATTGCTTGGCGCGGACTACACTTATGTTGATGAGCGGCTAGCAAAGCACTATGGTATCGAAGGAGTCAGCGGAAAAGAGTTTAAGAAAGTTGATTTGATGGGCAAGCGCCGCGGTGTGTTGATGCACGGCAGTATTTTGCTGCTCACTTCGAATCCGACACGCACTTCGCCGGTCAAAAGAGGAAAATGGGTATTGGAAAACTTGCTGGCCGAACCGCCGCCGCCACCGCCGCCAAACGTGCCGGAATTGAGTGCGGCTGGCGAGACGCTGGGGACGTTGCGCCAGCAGATGGAGCAGCACCGAGTCAATCCGAATTGTGCAGTTTGCCATGTGAAAATGGATGCTGTGGGGTTTGGATTGGAGAACTTTGACGCGATTGGAGCATGGCGAGATGCGGACGGTCGCGAAAAAATTGACCCCTCGGGAATCCTGCCGGGTGGACGGACTTTTAGTGGTCCACTGGATTTAGTGCAGATTTTGGTCGAAGATAAGAAAGCCGAATTTGCCCGCTGCCTGTCGCTAAAAATGTTAACATATGCCTTGGGGCGTGGGCTAGGTGTGGCGGATCGCTGTACCATCAGTTCCATCGTCGACAATTTGGCAAAAGATAATTATCGATTCGCTACCTTGATTAAATCGATCGTAACTAGCCCACCTTTCACCCACCAGGAATCAGGACGTTAAAGATGTCGAGTTTGCAAAATTCTAAATTATCCCGTCGCACGGTTCTTCGTGGTTTAGGTGTTTCGCTTGCGCTTCCGTGGTTGGAGGCTACTTCGACGATTGCGAAAGCGGCAGCGGTTGCTCCGTCACCGACCCGCATGGCATTCATCTTTGTACCCAACGGCGTGGTGATGAACAATTGGGTCCCGAAAACGGAAGGCTATGGGTTCGAGCTTTCTCCAACATTGCAACCGCTCGCGCCAGTCCAAGACGACCTGATGGTCATTACGGGTCTTACGCACGACAAGGGTCGAGCGAACGGTGATGGAGCTGGCGACCATGCGCGTAGTGCCTCCGTGTTTCTAACCGGGTCGCAGCCCAGGAAGACGGACGGCGAACACATTCGGTCTGGTATGTCTGTGGATCAATTGGCCGCTAAAGCTGTTGGACAAAACACTCGTTTTTCGTCGCTGGAGTTAGGTGTCGATCCAGGGCGAATGGCAGGCAACTGCGATTCGGGTTATAGCTGCGCTTATTCATCCAATATCTCGTGGTCCGGTGAGTCCAATCCGGTCGGCAAGGAAGTGAATCCGAAACTGGTGTTCGAGCGACTGTTCGGGGGTGGCAAGCCTAGCGAAGTGGACAAGAGCCAACAGCAGCGAGAAGCACTTCAAAAAAGCGTGCTCGATTTTATTGCAGACGACGCAAAGCGGCTGCAGTCGAAACTCGGTCGCAACGACAATCGCAAGCTTGATGAATATATGACAGGCGTGCGCGAAGTGGAACGTCGCATTGGAACTCGAACTGCGAAACCGGTAGACATCCATGTTGATTATGCGATTCCGGATGGGATTCCAGGCGATTATCAAGATCATATGCGGATGATGTGCGATCTCATGGTGCTCGCATTCCAAACAGATTCGACTCGCATCGCAACCATGATGTTTGCCAACGCGGGGGACAACAAGAATTATCGCAAAATCGGCGTCGCAGAGGGCCACCACGACCTGTCCCATCATGGTGATAACCCCGAGAAACTGGAAAAGATTAGCCAGATAAATCGTTTTCACATTCAGCAGTTGAGTTATCTGCTGACCAAGATGAAGTCGATTCGCGAGGGTGAACGCAACCTTCTCGACAATTCTATGGTTGTGTATGGAAGCGGCATTAGCGACGGCAACCGTCACAATCACGATAATCTACCAATCCTGCTGGCCGGCTCCGGTGGAGGAACGATTGATACGGGAAGACATCTGCGTTATGACCTGGAGACCCCAGTTTGCAATTTATTCATGTCGATGTTGGATCGCATGGGTGTGGATGCACCCTTTATCGGCGATAGCACCGGCCGGTTGCCAGGTTTGAGTTTATAGAAGCTGGCGGTTTCGAGCTTGTTCTAGTTGGAGAGTTTCTGTGCGTTTTCTTTGGAACCTTGCGATTGCGTCCTGGATGTGTGCTCAATTAACGAGCCTTGGCGTAGCGCAAGTGCGAGATTCGTCGGTGGAGGAGCTCATCCAGCGGTTTGATGAGAAGGAAGTGGAACGGCGTCGAGACGCGGCATACGAGTTAGTGCGGCGCGGAGATCACTCCGACGCGGTGATCGCGGCATTGGGAAAAGCATCCAACGATGACGACGTTCAAGTTCGTGTGCAATCGCTAACCGGACTGGCGCGAGCCGGTAAAAAATCGGAGCCTGTGATTCCTGAGCTATTGAAGTGCCTGCGCAATCGTGACGCCCAGGTTCGCTTTCGTGCAGCGCAGGCTTTGGGAGCCATTGGTTCATCCGCGATCGAGCCGCTTACATCCAATTGGCCGTCTGCTTCCAACGATGCAAAAATTGCGACGGCACAGGCCTTTGCGGTCATTGGGCAGCAAGCGTCTGCTGCGGTCCCTTTGATGACCGAAGGTCTGACTGGAAAAGATGGTTTGCCGCGGTATGCAGCCGAGGCGTTGGTGGCTATCTCTCCTCAGGATGAAACGGCGCTGCTGGGCATTTCGGACAATACCGATGCGGCTGCACGAAAAGTTGGAATCACAGCGTTGGCGGCGATCAAGTCGCCTTCGGAACGCGTTATTCAAAAATTGCGGGAGTCCGCTAGTGATTCTGAGCCAAAGATTCGTGAAACAGCAATTATTGTCGTTGCCAAGTCGCGTCTGCCAATCGAGGAAAAGTCAGCGTTAATCGAGGCTGCGTTATTCGACCCAGTGACATCCGTTCGAGCGGCGGCGGTTGTAGCAATGCGTAATGCGTCGCTGCCTGCAGATGAGTTCGCGCAGCGGATTGCGGCTCGATTGCAATCAGTTGACGTGGATGTAGCCAATGCAGGAGTGAAAGCGATTTCAATGCTTGGTGCCGGCGGTAAAGGTAGTTTGCCTGCAATCGTAGAGTTGGCGAGCAGGGAGGGGATCGACCAAAGCCTCGTATCGCAGACGCTGGCGAATTTTGGTGCTGGAGTCGTTCCTGATTTGCTGACTGCGATTGAAAAGCAACCCGCCAATGAATTGGTGTTTTCGCGGGCGCTTGGATTGATCGGAGAACCTGCTGTGGCATCTTTGACGCTTGGCATGTCAAGCGATGTTGAAGTCGTGCGACTGGCAGCCACGCGTGCGCTCGGGGGCGTGCGTCCGTCGAACAGATCATTGCTCCAAAAGTTGGTGGGAGCGGTCGATGACAAGTCCGCTCAAGTGCGAGAGATAGCGGTAACATCACTGATAGCTGCCGCGAAAGAAGCCGATTTCACAAAAGACTCTATCTTGAAAGCAACACACGATGTCGAACCTAAGGTTCGCGCGGTGGCCATTCAGTCACTCCGAAGTTTCAAGTTTACGGATGAAACAACCCAGGAGACCTTGAATCGAGGTTTAAAAGATACATCGCCTGAGGTCCGCAGCAGTGCGTTATTCGTGTTGAGCGAAATGCCTAAGCTGCTCCAAGGGCAAAAAGTCGAGCTTGTCGGTCTGGTGAATGATGCCGATGGTAAAGTAAGAGCGATGGCGGTGCAGACGATTGGCAAGTTGGAAAAAAAGCAAGTTAATGAAACGGTTGTAAATGCATGCTTGACCGCGCTTGGGGATAGCGACTATGCGGTCCGGATCGCCGCAACAGAGTCAGTCAAGTCGCTTGGGATTGTTGAGCAAGCGGTCTTGGAAGCGCTTGGCGGCAATTTGGTTGATGACCTGGCGTTGTTGCGAGTGACTCTCAATGCAATTTCAGGTTTTGGTGACAAGGCGTCACCACTGATTGAAACCGTTTCGCATTTGGCCTCTCACGAAAAAGCCGAAGTGCGGGTAGCCGCCCTGAACGCATTGGCCGCCATAGTCAAGGATCCAAAGCTGCTTGCCGGTCATCTAACAAAAGCCCTCGATGACAAGGAATGGGAAGTCCGACGCGTCGCTGGCGTTGCGTTAGGCAAACTGGGGCCAGAAGCAAAGGATTCGGTACCGAAGTTGTTTCGAATGCTGAGTAGTAATGAAGATCGGGATTTTGCGAGCAGTTCGTTGAAAGAGATCAACACGGCTCCAGTAGAGGCGATTCCGTTGTTCCTAGAAAGTCTTGATTCCGAAGAGCGTCGAACCGCTTTCTACGCGGTCACTCTTCTAGGAAAGATTGGTCCAGCAGCCTCCGAAGCTCTGCCCAAATTGGAAGCAATGCTTGCGAAGCCAAGCAGTGATTCCGGTAAAGGCGATTTGCGCAAGAAGTCTTTAGTAGAGGCTATTGCTGCGATCAAAGCAGAACCGAAGTAGTCGGAACGCCATCTATCCTGCGGGTTTCACTTCCGCTGCAGGTTTCACTTCCGCTGCAGGTTTCACTTCCGCTGCGGGTTTCACTTCTTCTGCCACTGGCACTTTGAAGGGACCATGTTCGGCAGCCATGTGGAGGGCCAAGTAGTACAAGCGTGCGGCTGACGCAATCTTTTTGTAATTGATTTTGGACGGCTCGTCTGTCGGGCGATGATAGTCTGGATGAAAGCCGCCAAACAAAAATGCGACGGACGTTCCTTTCTTGAAAAAATTGATCTGATCGCTTCTCCCAAAGACCCCTTCTTCATCGTACTCAAAAGCTAAATTGACATACTTGTTCGCATCCAAGATCAATTCCTTAAGTGATTTGTCTCCCTTTTCGCTGCCGATGAGATGGAGAGAATTTTCATTCTCGCTTGCCAGCTCATCCTTTTTCTCTTCGTTGCGACCTACCATGTCAATGTTGAGCATGCAGACCATTTTCTCAAGTGGCAGAATGGGATGATCGCAATAGTAGGCTGAACCCACCAAACCCATCTCCTCGGCTGCAAACCACATAAACAAGACGCTGCGTTTCGGTTTGATTGGATTGGCCGCGATGGCCTTTGCGATGTTCAGCAGTGCGGTCGAACCTGAACCATTATCATCCGCCCCAGGAAACATGGTTCCGCCCTGGATCCCCAAGTGGTCAAGGTGTGCGCCGATGACAATGTACTCATCACGCAGGGCCGGATCCGACCCTTGCTGCCATGCAAGCACATTTGGAACGGCGGCGGGCTCTTCGCGGATACGAAGTTGACACTTGACGTCCATTTCGAGTTGGTGCACTTCGACTGAATCTTTTTCTCCGATCTTCAACCAGTCCGCCGACCCACCGGTTGCATTCACAATCAGCATTGCTGCGCTCTGCGAGATGGTTCCCGAGTTGCCGTTTTGGCCGCGACTGGCGCGTTGCAACTGAGATGTCGATTTAGGTTCATCCGTGACGACTCGCAAGGTTGCCGCTGGGCGTTGGCGTCCAAGCAGGAATGACGCTCTTCCTTCATTTTGCGTGTCGGTCACATAGACAACGATCCTATCACGAAGCACATTGTCCTCGAGCTTAGGTGCTTCACCCACCAACTTCACGAAAGCGATCTTTCCAGAAACCTCTGGCTGATTGCTGAATCGATCGAATCCAATATTCTTGAAGAATGGTATGGACAGGTCGGTAGGACCGATCAGCTTCGACTGCGTCAGATCAAGCGTTTGCCGTGACATCGGCAACATCTGAAAGTAGGTCCCTCCATCTCCCATCGGTTCCAAACCGAATTCAGCAACCTTACCAGCTACCCAGTGCGAAGCCCGAACGTAGCCAAGCTGCCCAGTGCCACGGCCTTCGAAGCCAGGACCTGCCAGGATCGAAAGCCAAGCCTGGGACTGCTCTGCCGAGATAGAATCGAAACCGGTAACCAATGTTTCCGGCGGGGGCACGGCTCCATCGTATTGAGCGATTGCTGGAGGCAGTTTCGCGAGTTGGACCATCGTTGCGACAACGGATGCGAAGAAAGTAAGAGTTCGTACCAAAATAAACGTCCTTGGAATGGGTCAGTAAAAACGGGTAACTACCGTAGGAAAGCGGTGTATGCGTCACACGCGTGTTGTCGCCAAAAAGCACCGTTCTCAGTAGACAATATTCTGATCGCTAAAACCCTTCGAGTCACAAAAATTGCGAAAATTCGGACACTTCTATTGCCACTGATGGGAATTAACGTCGCACAGGAGACTACTCGTTCCCAGGCTCTGCCTGGGAACGCACTGGTGTGGAGGCTCCTGCCTCCCGAGTTCACAAACTAAGGATGCATTTCGGCGAGGCGGAGCCTCGCTTGCATTGAGTTACCAGGCAGAACCGCAGGGCCTGGAAGCTAAGCACATCCGCAACTGTTTTTCAACCCAATTAGCCGTTGGGCGATAGCCCCGGTTTTCCAATGGCTCGACATTCGTCGAGAACCGGGGCTATCGCCCAATGGCTATCCGTTTGTTTCACTCGAAGACTCATACCGTTGTACTATCGACCAAATCATTTGCCGATTCCGACACTCTTGGTTGCCCTCGATGCGAACTCGATGTTTCGCTGATCGCTGAGCAGTTCGTCTTGGTGGATGCGAATCAAATCGCTCGAGTAACCATAATGAGTCGGCCAAATTTTTCTGAGGGTGACATCCATTTTCGCATCGATTTCGACGTTGGCCACAATCGTCGATTTAGTAGCGGTGGCTAAAAATTCTCCGTTGTGGTAAACGAGATTGCCACGGCGAAATACCATCTTGGGTCTTGCAAACATGTGCTCTGGATTTTCGCAGCGCTCGTAGATCACCACGTCGGCAAGTCCTCCGTCGCACAAGGTTCCGCGATTGGAAAGTCCCAAAGCTCTCGCCGGGCCCAACCGTGTCATCTTGATGATCTCATCGAGCGAATACTCTCGCTTCAGCGACGCCAGGGAACTTGACCTTTGAACATCCGCGTGTAACCGCTCAAAAATCGACATCCGAAAATCATAGCTCATCAAGAGATGAATCAAATGCGGGTAGGCCGTAAAAGGCGCGCCGTTTGGATGGTCGGTCGTCAAGAAGACTCGCAGCGGGTCTTCGATTCGAAGAAACAATTCAAGTCCGATGGCCCAAAGCAAGCTATGGACATACTGATCGTGACGGTATTGAAATGGCAATACGCCACAGCCCGCCTGGCATTCCAAATCCTGAAAGATGGATTTGCGGGGGCGAGCCTGTTTCCGATTTGCAAACTGATGCATCGTATCGCCCGACAGCGTTACGGTTTGCCCAAATTGCATCTGCCCTACATCGATCGAAAGATTCGATTCCGCGTTCACTCGGTCGGCTAACGCTTTGACTGCCGAACAATATCCATGTGGGCCCTCTGTGCCAAAACAATGAAATTGAGCATGGGTCAAATGCAATCTGCGTCCTTCGACGGCATCGATCGTGGCCATGGTCGACGCGATGTTGCCAGCAACACCTAAATTGCTGCAATGCACATGGAGCGGATGAGCCAGACCGAGCGACTCAACCGCATGCGACAGAGACTTCAGAATTTGGCGTGGCGTGATTGAAAAGTGCCAGTGTTTCTCGTCAACATCCAAATGGCGTTGATTGAATTTGAACGCGTCGATTCCACCTGCGTTGACGACCTTGACTGCACAGCACTGATGTGCGCGTATCATCCAAGCAACATAATCATTGATCTGCGATTGCGGTGCGCCCTTGCTAATCCATTCCAACAGAAGTCGATCATTTCCAAGCAACAAGTATCCGCCCGTATCGAGCCAAGGCGTATCAGCCATCTCCGCGTGGGCGTGGCGAGCATTTGCTGGCAACACAGCCGGTTCAAAACATGCCGTATAGCCCATTTCAAGATATCGTCGACCGGTTTCCCAAGTTCCAGGAACGGGAGAACTGAGGGGCGCAATCTTCTGCCATTCTTGTTCCGCGCGTTCCAAATGAGAACGACCGTGCCGAACCATCTCGGGCAACAATAGTCTTGCGATGTTGACTTTGCCACCACCAATATGCGTATGCAGATCGATTCCGCCTGCAACGACGATATGATTGCTTAGGTTGTATTCGGCATCCAAACGAGCATCGATTGAAACAGACGATATCTTATCCTGAACGAGATAGAGATCTCGGACTTCGGACTTGCTCACACCGTCAATGCATTCTCCTCCAAAGAGACGTGTGGTCATGGTGCAAGCCTTGCCAACCAATAGGCCGCCGGGCGCACTCGCGACTTGTCACACTCGCGCGATGGTGACAAATGAGCGAGCAGTGTTTGATCTGCTCGAAAAATGTCCGCCGCGACTTCGGCACCGGCGACGGCAGTCGGGAATCTCATCGAGCCCGACGTCAGCTCAATCGAATGAAATTTGCGACCCAACCCAAACACCGTTTTTTCAATATATGGATCGGTTGCAGCCGTTTCGTCGGTGGCGATCACGAACGAATCGCTGTCGAGCTCACAGGATCGAGCAAGCCAGTTTTCATAGCTATTGGTAAAGGTGTCAAAGCTAGGGTTACCATCGTGAAATCGGATGCGTCCGGGGAAGCCAGTCAACCATGTGCAAACTTGCTGGAATGTCCCGTCCAAGGAAGTCCAAGGGAGTGCAGCACAGCGTTTTGTTTCATTTTGACTAGCGATCCAATGAAGCAAGCGTTCGACCCATAGATCCGTTTGTTCGACACGCAGGCTCGCAGCGGACCAGAGTACCGCAGTGTATTTTGCGGTGTCCATGGCAGTAAATAGCTTCGATGTCATTCGATTCAGCGAAAATTGCAACGGCGCTCTGGACCATTGAGTCAACGCGGTCGGAACCGATTCTATTTTGCAGGAAATGGACCAGGGTTGGAACCCCGCCGCCGTCCACGCTGCCATCGACTTATCCGTGAACGTTCCAAGAAGCAGAACCGTCTTGGGTGACCCGTTCTCGCTGTAGAGCGCGTTTGGAATTCTTGGGCAATCGTCGAGCAACGCATCGCCACCAATCACAATCAAAAGATCGGCATGATCGCGCGCTTCGGCCAGCGAAACAGAGTGTATTCCGGAGCGTTGGATGGCTAGAACGTTTTTGAAAACATGCCCAGCTTCGGCGCAGTCGATTGTTGCGTTTACTTTCATCGCAAGGGAAACTGCGGCTCGGGCTGTTTGAACACTTGCGATGCGCCCCGTTATCAAAACACGCTTGGCATTTTTTAG
>JAIPFP010000352.1 GCA_021736575.1 Pirellula sp.
AGAGCCGCGTCCACGAGATCGTCTTCGACCTGGGAGCTTACAACAAGTCTCCACATTACCGACGACTCTTCACACGTCGCATCAGCTCTTCGTGAGAAATCGCCGTACTTGGATCCTTGCGATATTCGGAGAGTCTGTGATCAAGTTCAGCCTGTTGCATCGCACTTGGCGATAAGTCGGCATCCTGCGGTAGCGTGTCCCAGATGGCAGACACAACCCGTAGACGAACATCGATCGGAAGCGTAGCAATCTCCAGAATGGTTTGTTCGACATTCATCGCAAAGCGTCCTTCCGTAGCAGGTTGAGTCGGGACTGAGTTGATTCAAGCGATCATCTGCAGTTCTCGACGATTCATGGTCGCGTTCTGATCCCCGAAAGTCAAGGCATTCCCTCAAACTAGCCCCAGCAACGGGTTTGTTGTCCGCCTAGGCAAAAGTAAATGGGCACCTTTCGAACTCTGCAGAAACATTGGGAAAAAATCGAAAAGTTCGGTTCCTGTCCTCTCCGCTCAAAAACCCTGGTTTTCCCAGGGTTTTTCGCATTTCTGGCCAGTTGCTTTGGAGTTCTGTAGCGCCCATGCAACTCGGTGCATGGCGCCTGCGGCGTTGTATTTCGCGTCGCGCACCCCAAATCGAGTCGTTTTTCGAGTCGCGCGAGTCGTCGAAACGCTGGGGTTTTGCATGTCCGGTCTGGTCACGGATTATCGCTGCTGAAGCGGTAGGATTCGAATTTCGTGAGTGATGTTTTGAAACGCGAGGATAGGAAGACATGGGCAAATCAGCCTCTTTTTGATCCAAAAGTTGCCCGGACGATAAGTGTCCGATATCGTATGGGCCCTTCGGTAGGTGCCAGGCACGTGCCTGGCACGCCTGGTGCTGTCTAATGGGAATGCTGTCTAGCTTTATGCCAGGGGTAGTTTGACCTTCGCCCTAGCGTGAAGGTAACGGGCCCTTCGGTAGGTGCCAGCGGTAGGTGCCAGGCACGTGCCTGGCATAGCTTTATGCCAGGGGTAGTTTGACCTTCTCCCTAGGGTGAAGGTAACAATCCCCTGGGATGAACCCGGGGGCATTTCCGATTCATGCCATCTGGCTTTAAGCCAGTGGTCGGTTGACTTTCTCCCTAGGGGGTTCCATGGGGCCATCCATCTATGGGTGCAGTCGGCTCGTCCGTGTTGCTTTTGATTAATATTGTGTCCGCGAAGTTTGCTTGACTCGATATCGATATTGCAAAGAAACGGCACCCGATTCCAAACGGACGGGCTGGATTTTCGACGACGAGCCTACCAAGTCGGCGAGCTTGGCGTGGTGGTACATAATGCGTGTGAGGGCATTTATGTTCTCACAACGACTACGGGCAAGACATATGTGGGTGTCGTCAAAGGAAAAGTCCATGTCCGTCCGTCAGTTCGAATTGTTTTGTAAGTCGCAGGATCGATTCACACTTGGTTGTTGCTTTCCTCGCGGCCTGTTATCGTGTACCAAGATGCGACGCGCGAGTCGCGTGGTGAAGCAACAACAACCCCAGATTCTACAGAGTTTAATTCGATGAGTTGGATACTACGAGGTGACGAAGCCAATTTGTTAGGAGCGCACTGGTTTGTTGGTGCGTCCTTCCGAACCGGTTTGCCACGGTTCGAGCTTTCATCCAAGCGCGACAACTCCAACAAAATCCTCCGAACGATGAATATTCGTCCGCTGGAACCCAGGGCAGACAGACACAGTGCAAACAGTTCAATATCCCCGTTACCTTTTGGGGATGCCTACGTTCGGCAAAAAGATCTTATCGTTTCCTTTCCAGAGCGTTCGCCGTGGCGTTTTGGCTATCAAGTCGATGTGCGAGTGATGGAACAAACTCAAAACGAATCGCTTTGTCTGGAAGTTTGGCTCAGCGTTCAGACTTCGCTGCTCGATTCCCACCCAATGATTTCCGTGGAAATCGCCGACGAGTCCTTTGCTGAAATGTCGGCAGGTATTTGGACTGACGCCGCGAAACGAACAGGAGTGATTATGCATCCGCTGGATCTGGCCGATTGTCGAGTGAACGGCTCAACCAAGGGTTTGACGATGCGTATCTTTGGTTCCTTCATGGAAAAAGGGGTCATACGCCGAATGCGTTTTCGATGGATCGCAACTTCCACGTCGCAGCCCTCCCACGCATTTTGGGAAGAGCAATACCACGAGTTTTCCGGTAGCCCGTTGCCACTGACTACCTAATACCTCTACAATCTGGCCCCACAGCAGATACCCAACACGAAGATCGATCGGAGAAGACATTGGCTAAGAAAATTGCAACCGTCAAAACAGCGAAGAAGTCCAAAGTTAAATTAGCTACGAAAGAAGTTGCCAAGGTAGCAAGCCCAACGACGACCAAGAAGCCAGTTGCAAAATCCAAGCCATCCAAAGCATCCAAGCCAAAGGTCCGCAGTGAAACCATCAAGTCATGGTACGACTATCCGGAACTTTACGAAATGGGCTTTTTGAAGGAGACACCCAAAGAATCTTTGTTCATGGGGGATGTTTTCAAGAAGTACGTCCCGTTTCCAGTGAAGCGAGTCTTGGAACTTGGATGCGGATCAGGACGACTGATATGCGATATGGCGAAACGCGGTTACGCGATGACCGGTCTTGACTTGAACCCGACCGCACTTGAGTACTGCAAAAAGAAACTCAAAAAGGAAAAATCCACAGGTGAGCTTGTCGTTGGTGACATGACCAACTTTTCTTTCGATGAGCCCTTTGATGCAGCCATCAATGCAATCAACACCTTTCGGCATCTTGAAACAGAGGAGGCCGCGTTGGCGCATTTGAATTGCGTTGCTAAACACCTTAAGCCAGGTGGCGTCTTTGTACTTTCCTTGCATTTGCTCCCTCCGGATGGCGATTTGTGGGGGACAGAGCGTTGGGCCGCCAAAGACGGAGACAAGACGGTTTACTATGCATTGACGGTTGTCGAAACGAGCATGAAAACTCGCCTTGAGAAACTCAGGATCTCAATGCTTGTCAAAGAGAAAGAGGGATCGTTCCGTTTGTCCGATCATATCACGTTGCGCATCTACACAGCCAAGCAGCTCAAGAGCCTTTTGGCGAAAGCCACACAATTCAAACTCATCGGCGTGCACGACTTTTGGTGCGACATTGAGTCGGTGCAGAAGCTAAACGGTGAGGCGATCGATACGGTATTGATTTTGCAACGCGTTTAACTGAATTTGGGTCCACCGGCCTCGTGATGAGGCCTTGCGCGCCAGTGGACCAGAGACTTTCAAGCTACATCGGGATTTTGCGCAAATCCAACATGTTTGGCTGGCTGTCGCTCTCTTTCACGAGTGGCAACGCGATTTGGTCGCTTGGGCTATACGTTTGAATTTCTTGGTAGTGCCAAGTGCCGTCGTCTTTCCGGGCTGGATTCCAATAGGCCTCCAAACACGACTCAACAAGATTGAAGATCCAATAGTTGGGTATGTTCGCTTCGGCGTAGAGACTCGCCTTGGTAGTTTTGTCAAACCGAAGTGTCGAATCGGAAACTTCCATTGCAAGCAGAATGTCGTGCCCGGTTGGATGTCGATCCGCGTAATCCGCTTCGCAACCGGACGCGATCGATACGTCGGGTTCAGGTTCCGATGACTCTCCAATAGCAATTGGAGATTGGCAGCCGATTACAAATGACTCGGGCAAAATTGTAAATAACTGCCTTAGCAAGGTTCGCAAGCAAGTCTCGTGCGCTACGCCTTTTGGTGACATTTGAATAATTTCTCCAAAGATCAATTCCACGTGCTTGTTGGGGTCAAACAATCCCAAGTCACTGATCTTGTGGTAGTCCTCGCGTGTGAATCGCATCGGTTGAGGTGCGTTCATGATTACGATTTTAGCTGTTGTTATTTAGTCCGAAACAAAATGCGACGATGGTAGTATAACATGCAAGTAGAGGAGGATGCACACTCAAAGTTGCCTCAAAGTGGCCTCGAAGTTACTGGCGTTTGGGCCTCGGGACTTTTGAACCGGAACCTTTCTTGGAACGTTTGCGCTGTCGGCCGCCGACCATTCTGTCCCCCGTTTCCTCTTCCTCGATCGGCTCACCCACTTTTTCTCGCATTCTCAATATCTTGTCCCGCAACGCAGCGGCTCGCTCGAACTCCAGATTTTCGGCGGCAGCCAACATCTCTTCTTCAAGTGTTTTCAAGTACTCCTCGGTGATACTCTCCGATTTCGGATCGCGGCGAACGATGTCTCGTGCTCGTTTGCGATTCTCGGCCGCTTGATGAATGCTGGCTGTGACTCCTTTGCGCACCGTCTCGGGCGTAATTCCATGCTCCAGATTATATGCTTCTTGAAGTTTGCGTCTGCGATGCGTTTCCTCGATCGCGGTTTGCATCGAATTGGTCACTCTGTCTGCATATAGAATCACTTTGGAGTTGGCGTTTCTAGCCGCCCGACCGATGGTTTGAATGAGCGAAGTTTCGCTTCGCAAAAACCCTTCTTTGTCGGCGTCCAAGATCGCGACCAAGGAAACTTCCGGCAGATCGAGCCCCTCACGCAACAAGTTGACACCAACCAGAACATCGCACCGACCCTCGCGCAATTCACGCAAAAGGTCCACTCGTTCAAATGCATCCAATTCGCTATGCAGCCAACGACACTTTAGATCGTTTTCCGTAAAGAAATTGGCAAGGTCCTCGGCGAGCCGTTTGGTCAACGCCGTCACAAGCGTCCGGTCGCCCATTGCGATACGTTCCCGTATCTGGCCAAGCAAATGCATGACTTGTCCCCGAGCAGGGATGACTTCGACGAGTGGATCCAACAATCCCGTTGGGCGAATGATCTGCTCGACGACTTCGCCTTCGGTCTTGTCCATTTCATAGTCGCTGGGCGTCGCGGAAACAAAGATCACTTGATTGATCTTCGCCTCCCATTCTTCGAACTTCATCGGCCTATTGTCCAAGGCACAAGGCAACCGAAATCCGTGTTCCACCAGAGTTGTTTTTCGACTGCGGTCCCCAGCATACATTGCTCGAACTTGCGGGATAGTAACGTGCGATTCGTCTACCATCAACAGAAAGTCGTCTGGAAAGAAATCGTAAAGCGTATCTGGCGAAGTACCGGGTTCTTTGCCCGAGAGAGGCCGCGAATAATT
>JAIPFP010000067.1 GCA_021736575.1 Pirellula sp.
ATAGCGAACTCTACTCCTTCCATACCGGGGGTGGCAATTTTACTTTTGGCGATGGCTCCGTTCGTTTCCTAAGCTCATCTACAGACCTCAGGACCATCATCGCCGTTTTTACGCGATCATTCGGTGACATCCCGGGTTCGATCGATTGACGATTCGATCGGCAGACCAAAGACTACCACGTATTACAGGCTGCTAGCCTGTAAAAGTCTAAAAAGCACAGGCTAGCAGCCTGTGCTACGGGTATATATCCTGTTGCCGCTCGCCCAGCGAGGCATAGCGCGAGTGTCCCCGCTCAACGACCTCGAGTCGTTGGTCAGCTAACCGAGACAAACCGTGCAGTGAGAATCCGCCCCAGTGGCGTAAGTTCCAGCTTGCGATGAATTGCACGGATGGCGAGCGCGAAGCTCACCCCCACTACGCGCGATACTCCTCAATCTCCCGCCAACTCTTTCCTTCACGCCCCAACGCAAAGACCTGCTTGGTCGTCTCGTTCAAATAGATGATCAATCCGTAAACAAGCAATCCGACTGCCGTCGGTGTGCAGTAGCACGTTCCAACCGAGAGCATTCCCGCAACGAGGGCTACGATTCCAAAGATCCGTCCCTTGAGCCGTAAGTTGGCTATGCCCGCGATGATCTGCAACAAGCCAGGAATGATACCTGCCGCCGCCATGCCGCCGTATACAGCAACCAACATGATTTGCATTTGCGGTGGAGTAACTCCGTTAGGCTGGGGCGGCATTTTTTGTTGTTGGGCGATGATTAGACTTGGCAAAAAAACGGACATGATGGCAAGCCCGATTCCCAAGAAAACACATAGCGAACCATGTACTATCATCAGAATGGCAATGACGCGGATTTGTACGATGATGCTACGATTTAGAACAGGTTGCCCCGCAAAGGACGTAACAGGTGCCCCGTAGTCTTGGACTGAATATGGATTAGTCGGTTCCAACGGAAAAGTTCCCTTCCGGAAAGTCTTTAGACGATAGTTTTAGCGTCACAAATTATCGGTTGGTTTGAGTTTAGACTCAAGCGCCTGCAGAAAAGAACCCACAAGAAAACCGGTGATTCGGATGAGTTAAAAAGAAATGCTTCTTTTATTCGCGTGCCAACTTCGAATTCGTTTTGAACCCGGCTACACTGTGTCCCCGAGGCGAGATGCAAGCTGAAACGTACCTGCCCAGTGGTAGGCACGCTTCGAGGTCGACATTACCACCATTGCCTTTCGCTCCTACACGGTTACGTTTCGGATGGACAACTTTTTGGCAGCAGTTTGGTAACCCGACGCGTAACCGAGGAATTGCAGTCGGCTTCTCGCTCACGCGTCGGGTTACCAATTCACAACCAATCCGCAAACGTACAGTTCATTCCTCAGAGCGTGCCACCCAATAACCAGTTAGTTTTCATCAGACGAGCACGATTATGTTGCGTTCAACCGGCTTCGGCTTGGCAAAAAAAACTTGGTCGAAAGAAGCTCGATTCGTTCAACTCTCCGTTGCAAGTCCGCTCTTCATAACCTTGCTCCTTATTGTCATGGGTTGTTCTGAGGTCGAATCGAAATCCGCATCGGCACCTCCAGCCAAAGTGACGGTCACAACAGCCTTAGAACAAGAGATTACCGATTTCGACGACTTCGTTGGCAGAACCGAAGCATCGGAAACCGTGGAGGTACGCTCGCGTGTCTCTGGTTTCATAGAGTCCGTTGAATTCCAAGATGGTAGTCAAGTTGATAAGGGGCAATTGCTTTTTGAGATCGAGCCAGATTCGTACAAGGCGATTCACGATCAGTCCTTGGCCCGGATAAAACTGTGGGAAGCCAAGAAAGATCTGGCTGAGAAAAAGCTTGCGCGATCCAAACTTCTGATACCAAACGATGCTATCTCGAAAGAAGAGTACGAGGAATCCGTTTCCGCAGTGAAAGAAGCGGAAGCCGCCAAAGACACCGCAATCGCAGACGCAAAAAGAACCGAATTGGACGTAAAGTACACTAGCGTTAAAGCCGAAATTGCAGGCCGAATTGATCGAGCTTTTGTTACGCCAGGCAACATGGTCACCGGGGGACTCGGTAGTGGAACCTTGTTGACTCGCATTGTGTCCAACCATCCGATGTATGCTTATTTAGATGTCGATGAACGAACGGTCTTGCGCTATCTTCGACGCATGAATCCATCCACTCCGGACACGCCTAGCGGTGAAACGTTGGCAACGCCTGCTTCTGAAAATCCCGCAAGAGTCGCTGTAGTCAAAGGCACGATTCCCTGTTTCATGCAATTGGCTGACGAAAAGGACTTTCCACATGCTGGCACGCTTGATTTCGTGGAGAATCGGGTCGATTCCGCGACTGGCAGCGTCAAGGTCCGTGGAGTATTTCCAAACGCCAATTCGATGCTAAGCGGTGGACTCTTCGTTCGAATTCGAATTCCAGTATCGGAAGCGTATCGCGGTGTGCTCATCCCTGAACAGGCGATCAATACTGACCAAAATATTAAGTTCGCCTACGTCGTCGGTTCTGACAATATCCCCCAACGCAGGAACCTGGTCTTGGGGGCTCAACGAGGTGCTATGCGAGTCGTTAAATCGGGTATCGAACCCAATCAGAAGGTTATCTATCGCGGATTGCAACGTGTCCGGCCAGGTAAGGCTGTCGAACCGGAGTTGGTGGATTTTATCGACATGTCCTCAGATACAGGAACAACACCCACTTCCGTCGTTCCAAAGCCAGCGATCGACAGCGCCAGTGAAACAACTGGTGCGAATTCGAATCCTAAATAATAGGCCATCCAAAGGAAACAGCGTGCTTTCACATTTCTTTATTGATCGGCCCATTTTCGCGGGTGTAATTTCGTTCGTTATTACGATGATCGGAGCTATCTTCGTTTGGACGTTACCGATCGCTCAGTATCCTGAGATCGCTCCTCCGACGGTTCAAGTATCTTGCTTATACCCGGGTGCTAACGCGAGCGTTGTATCGGACACGGTTGCGGCTCCAATCGAACAACAAGTGACCGGCGCGGAAAACATGCTGTACATGTCTTCGCAGTCCACCAACGACGGCGCGTATAATTTGACCGTTACATTCGACATTGGAACCAACCTGGACATGGCGCAAGTCTTGGTGCAAAACCGTGTCAACTTGGCCTTGCCCAGCTTGCCCGGTGAGGTCAAACAAACGGGGGTGAGTGTCAAAAAGAAATCCGCCAGTGTTTTGCTGGTGGTGAACGTTGTTTCGCCAAAGGGCTCACGCGATCAACTCTATTTGAGCAACTATGCCACGATCCGCCTCCGAGATGAACTTGCTGGAATAAAGGGTGTCGGAGACGTTTCGTTCCTTGGACAGCTTGACTACAGCATGCGAGTATGGCTAGATCCGGAACGATTGGCAGTGCTAGGGATGACCGCACCGGATGTACTGCAAGCGTTGCGCGAGCAAAATGTGCAAGTTGCTGCGGGAGCCCTCGGTCGTCCGCCTGTGCCCGCTGGTCAGGTGTTTCAACATACACTCACCACACTCGGACGATTAACCGAAGCCGAAGAGTTCGGTGAAATCATTGTCAAATCGGGACGATCCGGGCAGGTCGTGCGCCTAAAGGATGTCGTTACACCCAGGCGAACGACTCCCGATGGGCAAGCGCTGGGCGGCATCGAACTAGGTGCAAAGAGCCAAGACACGTCGTGTGCACTCGACGGCAGCCCTTCGGTCGGATTGGCGATATATCAACTGCCTGGTTCGAATGCACTCGATACTGCGAACAGCATCCGCAAACGGATGGCTGAACTCGTGGAGTTGTTTCCGGAAGACGTCGACTCCAAAATTGTGTATGACACGACTCCCTTTATCTCGGAGTCGATCACCGAAGTCTTCAAGGCCCTGCGAGACGCAATTCTGCTCGTTGCCATCGTGGTGTTGGCGTTCTTGCAGTCATGGCGAGCAACGTTGATTCCATTGATTGCCGTCCCTGTGGCGATTGTGGGTACCTTTGCTGTGATGGCAGGACTCGGTTTTAGCTTAAACAATCTCTCGTTGTTCGGCTTGGTCTTGGCCATCGGTATCGTTGTCGATGATGCGATTGTGGTGGTGGAAGCGGTCGAGCACTCGATCGACCACGGGTTAGCTCCACGCGAAGCAGCCCGAAAGGCCATGGACGAAGTCTCAGGACCGATCATTGCGATTTCGCTCGTACTGATGTGTGTCTTTATTCCATGCATCTTCATTACCGGAATCACAGGCCAGTTCTTCAAGCAATTTGCAGTGACGATTGCGGTCGCAACGTTCTTTTCGGCATTGAATTCATTGACGCTTAGTCCTGCTTTGTCTGCGTTGCTGTTGCGGCCAAAAGCAGAGCAACGCGACCCGCTCACGAAGCTAATCAACGCGACACTTGGCTGGTTCTTTAAGCTCTTTAATGTTGGGTTCAATACGGCTTCGAGCATTTACGCCAGGATTGTGGGTGGACTGTTGCGTCTCAGCTTTGTGGTGATGCTCGTCTATGTTGGATTGCTCGGTCTAACATACTACGGCATGAATCATGTTCCGTCTGGCTTTATTCCAGCTCAAGACAAAGGCTACTTGCTCGTTGACGTTCAGTTGCCGGACTCCGCATCGCTTGATCGCACTCGTCTGGTCATGAAGCAAATCGATGGCTTGATTCTCAAGGCACAAAATGGTTCTAGCGAAAATCATTCGGCTGAAGATCACTCGCACGGCAACGCCAATATTCCTGGAGTCGGCCACACCATTGCCGTTACTGGGCAGTCGTTTATTCAGAATGCGGTTGGATCCAACTACGGATCGTTCTTTGTGATTCTGGATGATTTCCACCATCGCCATGGGGCCGATCTAAGTGCGAACGCGATCGCGGCGAAGATTCGAGCCCTTGTCGCCGAAAATGTACGGGACGCGCGAGTTGCCGTATTCGGTCCGCCTCCGGTGGATGGCCTAGGGAATGGCGGAGGATTCAAGGTAATGGTTCGAGACGTTGGCTCGTTGGGGCTAATTAACCTACAGCAATCCGCCGACGAACTTGCCAATACTGGCAATAGCAAGCCTGGTTTTGTCGGTTTGTTCAATGGCTTTCGAGCCTCGACGCCACAGATGTTTGTGGATGTGGACCGAACCAAATGCAAGTCGCTGGGTGTATCGTTGCAAGAAGTCTTCGCGACGCTGCAGTTGTTTCTTGGAGGGTCTTATGCAAACGATTTCAATCAATTCGGTCGAACTTGGCAAGTCAACGTGCAGGCCGACTCAAGCTTTCGTTTGCGTCCCGAACAAATCTCTCAGTTTCGAGTTCGCAACTCAGCCGGTGGTATGGTTCCACTCGGGGCTGTTTGCAGCGTCTACGAAAGTAGCGGACCGTCGATGGTGTTGCGATACAACGGCGTCAACGCTGCTGCCGTCAATGGATCATCCGCCCCAGGAGTCAGTTCCGGCGACGTCGTGTCTACCGTCGATGAGATTGCAAAGACGCAACTCCCGTCCGGGATGGACTCGCAATGGACCGAGCTAACATTCTTGCAAATTCGAGCAGGGAATACGGCCATCTATGTGTTTGCGATCGCCGTCGTATTGGTCTTTCTCGTCCTAGCTGCTCAATACGAGAGCTTATCCATGCCGTTGGCGGTCATCTTGGTCGTGCCCATGTGTTTGCTTTGTTCCGTTGCGGGAATCGCCATGGCCGCGATGGATATCAATATTTTCGTCCAGATCGGATTCATCGTTTTGGTGGGATTGGCCAGCAAGAACGCAATCTTGATTGTGGAATTTGCTAAAGCGAAACAAGCTTCTGGAACACCGTGTTTTGAAGCGACGGTGGAAGCGTGCCGTCAGAGACTGCGTCCGATCATGATGACCTCCTTCGCGTTCATCTTGGGCGTGGTTCCGTTGGCGTTGGCAGTCGGGGCAGGTGCTGAGATGCGACGTACTTTGGGCATTGCCGTGTTTGCAGGCATGCTCGGCGTCACGTTCTTTGGAATCCTACTCACGCCGGTCTTCTATTATCTATTGGCTCGTTCGACGCCTTCGAAGTAGTGTGCACTGACGAATAAAGTGATTGTTAGAATTTAGGTAGGTTTGGGTCTGGGTGGTGTTGGATTTGAACGGCACATTGGGCAGATCGGTTGAGTTGGAAGTCGGTTAACGAAGGCTTGATGTTGAGCTTGCGAGTCGATTTTAATTGTTGAACCATCCAGCTCGGCTCGAACGGTGCCAGCACAGGGTACCTTGATGCTTTGATCCGTTTTCCTCCCAGACTTGGAGGTCTTCAACTTCGTTAGCTTGATGGCCGTAGAAGACGAAGAGTGCATTAGGGGTATTCCGCTACTCCTGGCAGCTTCGAGATCTGATGTGCAACGACTTGAAATTTGTGAACACATAACATGCGTGTCGTTCAGCCTCAAAGAATGGACAACTTCTTGTCTTGGATGAGATTTGCTAGTCGAAGCAACCGAAAGTACCGCAACGTCCGCCTTAATTGCTTCGTTGTAGAGCCATTCCATTTTCGAATCATCTACGTCGATATGTCCACCATGGTGCGGCACGGAGAGCACATCGCACCGTATTGTTCCGTACCGAGAGTAGATATCTTTCCACTCCGCGAGTTGCGAATCCGCACCAAAAACGATTCGCTTTGAGCCGTAGTCGAGAACAAGTACAGCACTCGTCGCATTTGGCTTGTTTGACTCAGTTGCAATGAGATTCTGAATCGCGAGAGGAGCAAAAACTCTTGCGGCGGCATTTAGAGACGTGTTTTCCCAAACAATCGATGGGTGAACGCCGCATTCAAGCCGACAAAGGTGCTCGCGAGACAACACGCCTTCATCGACAAAGCTCCGAATTCGAGAATAAAAAGTTGAACTGACAAAACTTCCATCATCCACAAACCAAATTCGATCAATGCAATCGCGATAGTCCCCAAGAATTGACGTCGCACCTCCGATATGGTCTGCGTGACTATGCGTCACAATCAACGCTGCGATACGATCGACTTTGCAACGCTTTAAGAACTTCAGTGGGAGAGAGCCTTTTCCCGAGCCACTATCAACTACGATAGCTTCCTGATTGCCAAGCAGGATGATGTTGCACGAGGCCTGTCCAACATCCAGAAAGAACACTTCCATGTTTGCTTTCCATTAAGGACGCCAATTTGGGTCAGTTCTGGCTGTGTTGGAGGAACCAATGCTGTCCATGAATTCAGCTTCTTCATTGGTTGACCAGCATCGAGAAGCCTTGCATTTGTTGATATGGATGATTCTACGAAGCCGAAAAGTCATTGGATCGCGTTGTACGATCGCTTCTATTGGCTGGCCTAGCTTGTAGTTCACGTATTCAGGAGTGACCACTAAACTTACCGGAACAAGATCCCTGGTCCCATTTTCCCACTCAATCTCCTCAGGAAATGGTCGAACCTTTGAGATTTTTCCAAATTGTCGAACTTGAATTGGATGAGTGTTTCGAAAGACGGTAACGTCGACGAATCGATCAATCGTTGCAAACAACTGCTTATCGCGATCTGTAAATTCGAAGGGTCGTTTTGCAAGCAAGTCTTGTATCGCACTATGAATCTGAAGGCAGAAGTCCTCCTTGGCCATGTTTTCTGATTCACCTCGTCCAACTATCTGTGGACTAACACCTTCGACGATTAGCTGCTCCAAATAGCGGTGGTACCTTCCCGTAAATGGTTTCCGTAACGGATACAAAACGCCACCCACCTCGACTTGGCGGATTACTGAACTACGAAAATCGATGGATTGCGGGCTGCGCAGCGATCTTGCCTTTGTACCAACCGTAAAATCAGCAACAACAATAATCGTAGAAGTATTGGTAAGGTCGGAAACTGACAAGGGCATTAGGCACCTGATGGTTCGAAAAGATCCCAGCATTTAGTTGTCACAAAGGCTTGCTCAAAACAGTTTAACATGAATTCGTGGTTGGTGTTCAGCCCAGATCGGATCGATTCTTCGGTGGAAAAGTCCAAGCTTGCGCATTTTTTGTCCCATTCCACCTGAAATCGTAGCGATTTGGCCTCAGGCTCAGACGGAATAAGTTGCAGCGAAATAGTCAACGGTTCTCGATCATGGGGCGCGATCGTAACATATTGGGATGCAAGCCCTTGGATCAGCCCAAATGGCTTTTCCGGCAAATCTTTAATCAGCGAAAAAAACTCATCCAATTGGATCGGACCGTCTGGTGTGAATGGTATCTCAACGATGTCAACTTCATGAAGTACGGCTGCAAGAATTCTTGCGGGCTGAAACATCTGCCGATACTTCGCGAGTAAATGCAATGCACGGTCGAGGAAGGAATTGAATCCAGGCCAATCCTCGGAACCTCTTAGCCGATTGTAGGCAATCTGATCATCGCGAATCTGAAAAAGTTCGGTGGAAGTGGAGTTTGCGCAACGAATACAGTCCAAACGATTCAAAAATTCGGGCTGTACGGGTGTTCCTGGGCCAGCATGCGTTACCCGAAATTGTTGCGCCCAAATGTGATCCTTAGCTGGAAACTCGCTTGAGAGACTGTCGGCTAGCTCATTCGCAAGTTTTCCGTCCCAAGCGGTCTTTGATGCATTTGGCTCAAAGTCGAAAGAGACCCATCTTTCGACAATCGGTGGTTTGCCTAGTTTTACTTTTCCCATAGGTTGTCCTTTCGGTTTTCCAAATCGCAAATTCCTACAATGTTTTTGGGTATGGTCAATAGTACTGCTTAATGTACCCGTAAGCCCGGTCGAACAAATCTTGGTCCTTATGCAGGTGATACTTCAGCAACGTTTTACGCAACGCTTTCCGCACCTCGCGTTCCCCCGCAGAAGTCTGCTGCCAACCTGGGAACCTCACCATCCGAACGATCTCATCGATGTCGGCAACTACACGCTCGACGATCACAGGCGTTTCGTCATTCTTCACTTGTTGGAACAACTCTGTAAGGGCTGCTTTGGCTTTGTCTTGCTCTTCCACCGGATCGACCTTCTTCTCTGCTTCAACTACATCCCTGGCCAGTTCCAACAATTGCTTAAGGAACTCTTTGCTATCGATCAAACCTTGTTCGTGCTTGTCTTTGATCTTCTCCAATCGTTCTCCCAACGCAACGAACTTAGGATCTTTACCGTGCTTCCTTAGTCGAGCAATCAAGCTTACTTCCAAGGCCTTGCCCTTCTTGTCAGGAACACCGATTACGCTTTCGAGAAGCTCGGCATCCAAGACCAAAGTTTCCAAATCATCGCGAATGGTATACAGCTCTGTGTTCTCGTGTACCAAATCAATCGTCTTGTCTCCAAGCACATGCCAAAGCAGCTTGCCGTTACCACTGGGCGGCCTGACCGATTCGTAGACCTGTGTTAGCCAGCGGTAGTCGGTTTCGTAGGGCGAAAGACACGGATCAGGCGACAGAGCCTCCCATATTCGTCCACTGGGAATCACCGAAGATGCCGTAAAGCGTATCGGGATTGGCTTTCTCGATCTCCCGCATAGCCCGCTGCAAACCTTGGCCGACATTGGCCTTTTTTTTGCGTACGTCGTCCCAGTGGCAGCCGTCGGGGATCTGGAAGCGATGGTTTTCTGGGAACAATGCGTACTGCTGGTCGCCATCGGATTCATCGAGAGCCTCGGCAATTTCTTCGTCGAAGACGTCAGAGATGCGTTTGAAGAAGAGTAGAGGAAAGATGTACGTCTTGAAATCGGCAGCATCGACCGGACCGCGTAGGTTATTGGCGGATTCCCAAAGGTGGTTCGAGAGAGTCGAGAGGTCTAGTTTTTCGGTCATTCGAATCTATTGCTTGCCATGTTGGTTGCGACTTGACTCGACCTACTTTAGAAAGTTTTCAAGATCGGTGTAAAAACTCCGAGTTGCGACGTTGAGAAACGCGGCTACGGCAGAGAAGCCATGCGTCAAATTGCGATTGCCAACCGGTGCGAACTCACCCGCTGCAAAAAACCCCGTGATGGGCAGTCCCGGAAAGGATTGGTCGATGGCCAATGCATCATGATTAGGTCGAGCAAACATGCGGTGCCCTCGACCGTTGCAACTGAAAACGAGACAAGCCTTCTTCTCCATTTCCCCTCGGTTCAACCGATTCAGTAGCGTCGTGAAGTCGCTGTCGGCCCCCTCCGCATCGCGAACGTGGAATCGAATGGTTTGTCCAACCTGAAACCGATCCGTCACGATGACTCCCCCCACTTCCTCATCAACGCCCTGGACGTTCCGAATTAAGAAGTCACCATGCGAAAATGTGTCCGAGTACTCGGTGATGGCTCGGCCAATCAGCAATGCCTCGATGGCCATAGCTCGTTCGTGAGTAGGCAGTTTCTGGAACATGTCTTTCAGCATTTGCAATGCCGGTCGTCCACCCAATCCCAGAATGACATCGCCATCCAGTGACGTAATAATCATCGGTTCGCCAATCGGTCGGCAGCCCTGACTTACGATGGTTTGCCATTGCAACTCGGGCGGAAGCACCAAACCGACTCCACCTTGACTCAAAATACGATCGTTGCAGAACAAGAGATTTGCACTGTCCCAATTCTGACTGCTGCAATACCCACCCAGAATTGGAACGACCGGTTGACCTCGTGCGGGTTCCAACGCGTCAGCAAGCATATCGATAGCAAAAGTCATGGGGCATCCAACGACCATGAGTCCATTGCACTTATGCGCCGCTGCAATGATCTCATCGTTGTACCCTAAAACCGTCGGCCCATCTGGCGTCTTCAAACACTCAAGCGGGAAAATGTTCGGCGGAGCAGGAAGTCCTCCAAGAAGCATTATGCTGGCGGCGCTTTGACCTTCAATCTCGCGGCCAGTACCCATGATACTTTCAGCAGAGCATCCGAAAACCGGAATTTTAGGGGCAATCTCATCCAACATGGAACGAATCGCAGACGCTTGAGCCGCGAGAGCGTCACCGCTGACAAACAAAAAAATACACGAAAGGGGTTCGCGCAATGAATCGGATGCGTTGCGAAATGCATTTCGGACTGCGATAGCAACCGAGGCATGTTCCGCGATGCCGGAGCTTGCAAACATTCGGTCCTAAGCTCCTTGAATGATCGCAACTAGATCGCGATCCATTTGACCTCTCGTCAATACCACGTCAGCACCCGCTTCTTTCGCAAGCTCAAGGCGCTCGACGTCCACATGCGGGCCGTACGCAACCACTTTGCAATGGACAAAGGATTGATGAAGCATGGGAATAGCCACCCCCAAATCGACCGCTCCCAATGTCAAATCGAGGAGCACCAACTCGACTTCGTCCGGAGTCGTAGCTCGTTCGACTAGTTTTGCAACCGACCGATCTACAATGCAGTTCTTGCTGGCCGTTCTTGCCGCGCTGCTAATTCGCGATTGAAACATCAGATCGTTTGACAAAAGTAAAATCACTAGACGGCTCCTGGTCCACGTTGTCCATCGTCAATCGTGATGGCTTCCAAAGTTGGCAAAACAAAAATCTTTCCGTCCCCAATACATCCCTCCGAACCCGTTCTCGCGATGGCTAAGATCGTTTCGATCGTTCGTTCAAGAAAATCATCATTCACGCAAATCTCCAAGGAAACTTTGCGAAGCAGATTGACTCTGTATTCAACGCCTTGGTAGTTAGCGGAATGACCTTTTTGACGACCGTAGCCTTGTGCATCCACCACCGTCATGCGATGCACTCCCATGTGTGATAGTGCTTCGCGCACGGCTTGCAGCTTGTTGGGTTGGATAACCGCAAACAACATTTTCAAAGTGGATCAAAATCCTAAAGTGTCTATTCGATTGGCCAAACCAGGCCCGAGTGGTACAACCCGCGACAATGATTTTACAGTACTAACCTCACTCCGTGTGATTTTCCCTCAAAACTCTTGGTTTTTAAGGCAGCACCACAGCGAATGCCACTGATTGGAATTACGGATTAGAATTAACGTCGCACAGTAGACGACTCGTTCCCAGGCTCTGCCGCTCTGCCTGGGAACTCATTGGTGTGGAGGCTCCTGCCTCCCGAGTTCACAAACTGGGGAGGCATTTCGGCGAGGCGGAGCCTCGCTTGCAATCCGTGCTACTAGTGTCATGAGTACTTTCTTTCGGCCCATACGGCTAATCCACTGACGCCTCTGCATAGGACTCCTCGGTTTCCCAAATGCGCACCCGACTCGCTTCGCTGCCTGTTCCTAGCAAGATCTTTGGGCAGACCTCTTCCAGAAGATACTTGGCCATATTCTCGGCCGTTGGGTTGTACGGCATAACGAAAAGTCGAAATGGTTGCACCATTTTCAGTGCTGCAATCGCGTTCTCGTCTTGATCCGACACCAAAAAGCTGTGATCCCAATGCTCGTCTAGCCAGCCTTTGCATCTGGCCTTTAAATCTGCAAAATCCATGACACGTCCTACGGAATCCTGCACGCTTCCTCTAACAAAGAAGTCGGCCACGTAGTTGTGGCCATGAAAATGTTCGCACTTGCCGCCATGTTGAAAGAGGCGATGTCCGGCACAAAATTTAATCCGACGCATTATCGTTAAGCTCATAATCCATACTGTCTTTGCTAAGGGTGCTAAGGGTGCAACTTTGGGTTGTTGCGATGCCGATCCGCATCGCGAATTGTCTTTTTCGCTAGGTTTTCGTGAATCGCTTGGGTTAAATCGACTCCCGTTTGATTCGCCAAACATACCAGGACAAAAAGTACGTCCGCCATTTCGTCCGGCAGGCTACCAGTACTATCCGTTTTTTTGGAACTTTGGTCACCATAGGTTCGTGCCAAAATTCTTGCCAGCTCGCCAACTTCCTCAACGAGCAGGGCCAAATTGGTCAGTTCGGAAAAATACCGCACCCCGATACTCTGGATCCACGTGTCCACCGTTCCTTGCAATTCCCGAATGGTAAGATCCTTGGAATTCTGGGCAAGTTGCGTTATTTCTTTCATGGATTCGGATGGTTTTCTGGGGTTTGGAGCGTGCAAACGCGCTAAGAATTCGCAAATCCTGCAAATCACGTTCCAGAATGTAACTTATTCGCGAGTCAAGTCTGCACTTTCTGTCAGGCAAGTGATACAGTATTGGTAACTTTTGAAAACCCAGGGTCCAAACCGGCCCCAATTTTTCAAAAGGCATCGATAGGTCAATCCAACTCCATTGAGCTTTTGCAGCACCCCATGCTCCGCGTGGTTGGACTGGATTGCAAGCGAATTCCATTCATTGTCTTTTACGGATTTAACCATTATGCGTCTGTCGTTCGGTCTAGAAGCACGTCAGCTTCAGACTCAAAAACTGGCTCCACGGATGATCCAGTCGATGGAGATTTTGCAGTTGCCGATCCTCGCACTTCAGGAACGCATCGAACAAGAGATGAATGAAAACCCGATGCTGGAAATCGAGGAACGCGATGAATCGCTACCCGATGAAGAGCCGTCAGACGACGAAAGTCCAACCGCAGTCCGCACCGAAGACGAAAAAGAATTGGTTGTGAAAGACAATCAATCGAACGCAGAAGACTTTGAACGGCTCGCCAACATGGATGGTGACATGCCCGATACGTTCGATGATTTTCGACGATCCAGCAATCGAATGCAGGAAGACGGTGATCGAGCTCACGATTTGATGGCCAATGCGGCGGAGCGTCCCGAGTCTTTGAACGATTATCTTTTGCACCAACTTGCCGAGATGGATATCGATGACGACGTTGAACGCATCGCAGAACGAATTGTCTCCTGTTTAGATGCCAGGGACGGCGGTTACCTGAAGACATCGCTCGCGGATATTTTGCCGCCCGACCATAAGCCATCCGACCTAGCCGTGGCCGAAAAGGCGCTCACCATTGTCCAATCGCTTGAGCCCGCGGGTATCGCAGCACGCAACTTGCGAGAGTGTCTGCTCAATCAGTTGCGGCCGGAAATGCGCATGGCAGACGAAATGCGAACGATGATCGCGAATCATTTGGATGACTTAGCTGAAAATCGGTTTCCTGTCATTCAGAAAAAGACGGGCTACTCGATCGATTTGATCAAAGAGATTCGCGAACAAATGCACCAACTCAACCCCAAGCCAGGTGCTGCTTTCATGGAGGTGCATGTACCGCTCGTAACCCCAGACGTGATCGTTGAAACCAACGAACATGGCGCTTACACGGTTCGCTTGATCGATGACTCCCTACCTCCATTACGCATCAGCGAATACTACAAACGACGGCTCGGGGATCCCAAAGCATCTGAGGAAGAGAAAGAGTTTATTAAACGAAAAATCGGAAGCGCTCAATGGTTGATCGAATCGATTCAACAACGTCGCCGCACCCTAACACGAGTCTCTCAAGCAATCGTTGACTACCAGAAGCGCTTCCTGGATGAAGGTCCAGAGGCAATCGAGCCGCTCAAGATGCAACAGATTGCCGACCAAGTAGGCGTTCACGTAACGACGGTATCCCGAGCGGTTGACGACAAATGGATTCAGACGCCACGCGGAATCTTGCCTTTGCGACGGTTCTTTGTTTTCGGCACTCAGAGCGCCGACGGGGAAGATGTCGCCTACGAGACGATTCGCATCAAGCTTCAAGAAATCATCGACAAAGAAGACAAAACCAACCCGATGAGCGATGACGATTTGGTGGACGAATTGAAGAAACAAGGCTTGGGTGTTGCCCGTAGAACCATTACGAAGTACCGAAAGAAAATGGCTATCCCAAGCAGTCGCCAACGCCGGGATTGGTCCAAATAACGCCGCGATGCACATGGATGCTCCCAACCAACTCATCTGGTTGGCTCTCCAAGGCCATTTTTCAGCGGACGTGGAATTTCAGTCGAGCTTCATTGCAGCTTAAGGTTCCGTATGCCAAGATCTGTCAACTTATTCGACACAGCCGACAAAAGGTGCAGGCACGCTCCGCCGTGCCGTTCGCAGTCGAGCTTTTTCCAGGATTCCAGGTGGACGGCACATGGAATGTGCCTACTACTTTGACTCTTGGCGGATGTGTCTTATTCGTGGCGTAAAAGACGTCGCAAGGTTGGTTGGTTGAGGATTCGTTGTGTTTTTCGAGACAAAGGGGCCGAGGAATGAAATTGAAACGGGGCTATTTGATTTGCGTACTTGCAACCCTCTGCTTGGGTGTGGGTGCTCTCGTATTTGCGTTTAGCCCACCACCACGCAACGGACCGCGTCGCCCTGGCCACAGCGTTGCCACAAAAAGGCCCGAAGTGCAGACAGACGAAGGGGACTTGAAGGCATCCGAATCCGATGTCATCCGCGAAAATTCTATGGATGGGACTGCCATTTCATCTAGCAAACCCGTTTCAACCAGCAAACCCGTTTCATTCACGGCAGAGCCAAGCGACGCATGGTCCCGATTTCGAGGCGTGGATGGCAAAGGGATCAGCGAGGATCGCGGGATACCCACCGAGTGGAATGACGAAAAAAACGTTCAATGGAAAGTCAAGTTGCCTGGTCCTGGATCATCGAGTCCTGTGTTGACGGATAAGTTTGTGTTCGTGACCTCCTACTCGGGATATGGTGAGGAGGGGCGATCGTCAGGCAAGATGGACCGCTTGCAACGACAAATGAATTGCATAGACCGCAACGATGGCAAGTTGCTTTGGTCGAAGAGTATTGATGCATTGCTACCGGAAGATCCATACCAAGGGATGGGGCTACCAGAGCATGGCTATGCAACCAACACGCCGGTAACCGATGGACAAAATGTCTATGCATTCTTCGGTAAAACAGGGGTATTTGCATTCGACAACACGGGCAACGAACTATGGCGAGCATCCGTTGGTACGGAGTCCGGCAATCGCGGTTGGGGAACAGCAGCGAGCCTGGTGCTTTACAAGGACTTGGTCATTGTGAATGCATCGGAAGAAAGCCAATCGATCCTTGCTCTCGATAAAAAGACAGGCAAAACGGTTTGGTCGGCACCTGCATCGACCTTGGAATTGGCATACGGAACCCCGGTCATCGTCAAAGTCAATGACCAACGCGACGACTTAGTGATCGCGGTCCCTGGGGAAGTGTGGGGACTCAATCCGAACACAGGCAAATTGGTCTGGTACGTCGAGACGAGTCTAACTGGAAATCTCTCACCGAGCGTGATTCAAGATGGCGACAAGCTTTACGTGTTTGGCGGATACCGATCTTCGGGAAGCCTCGCGATCCAGGTTGGAGGCAGTGGTGACATAACGAAGTCGCACACGCTATGGACGAGTCGCAATTCGTCGTACGTCGTAACGCCCATTTTGGTCAAAGAGCATCTTTATTGGATTGATGACAATGGAATGTATTTCTGCGTGGCGGCGAAGACGGGCGAGTTGGTCCAAAAGAAGCGAGTCCCTGGCATTGAGTCGCGAGGACGGCCCGTGTACGCATCACCGGTCGCGATTGACGGAAAGCTCTACATGCAAACTCGCAACAGCGGGCTGTTTGTGCTTGCCTCCGAGCCAGACTTGAAGGTGTTGAGCCAAAATAAATTGGAATCGGACAGCAGTGTTTTTAACGCGACACCGGCGGTAAGCGGCGGGCAGTTATTTTTGCGTTCGTACACGCATCTTTACTGCATTGGCTCGAACGCGGCACGTTAGAAGTGCGAGGGTGGAAATATCCAGAACTTGACACGTGGAATAAATGCGGCTAACCTTTGCAAATCGGGCGAGGAGAGTCATTCCACTCAGCACGGTACACGGGGGATTAGCTCAGTTGGGAGAGCGCTTGCATGGCATGCAAGAGGTCATCGGTTCAAGTCCGTTATCCTCCATTGGCCGAAGGCCAATAGAGAGTAGACCGGAGAAAGTAGAGAGTAGAAAGATTCAAGACCTGGAGATTTTCTAGGGCCAAAAATCTTCCACCGTCAATCAACTTTCTCCTTGTCTACTCGGTCTACTTTCTACTCACTACTCTCTTTCTTGAGAGCCTCCATCGAGTCCAACTCTGTGGAAACCAGATGACCTTCGCCTTTGAAAAGCTGCTGGTCTACCAGAAATCGGTCGACTTCGCCGATGCCGTCTGTGACCTGACCGAACAATTCCCAGCTCGTTACAACCATCTGGCTGATCAAGTGAATCGCGCATCTTTGTCCATTGCTTCCAATATTGCCGAAGGCAATGGACGTTTCACTAAACACGATCACACATATTTCTTTGGTATCTGGAATCAATTTATACGCGATCAGCAAAGCTACTGAAGGACAGTTTAAATCGATGGTTCGCCTCCCAATCGGCTTTGATCGCGTCCGCTTCAGTCACGTTTATTATACCAGCGCGAATCAAGTCGATGACTATCGACTCCGTAGTTAGCACTGCTAGCGTCGGATATAGGTTCGCAATGCGTTTACGTGCGAGCTTATCATCCAACGCAATCGCGTGCCCCCGACATGAAGCCACGGCGATTGCAGAGCATTCGCCGACTCCAAGTCCAGTTGCTGTCAATCTGGCGAATGCTTGAACTTCCGCAATGTCCGCAACTACGATCTCGACGAGTATTCCAATCGTTAGCGCATGTTCGAGTCGAATCAGTTGTTCAGGGAAATGTTCAGTTACCTCACTTCGAACGTGATCTGTCACCAAAAACTGACGACCAGGAATAGAAGTCATTAAGCGAACCTGATCGATAACCAGGAAGTTAATGAGAACGCTCGTGTCCGTGATAACGACTATTTGGTCGGCCATGACCTGCCTATCCATGTTGCTTCACCGCATCTAAGCAGCTTCTGCAAGCTCTAAGAATGTTTTGGCTGAAACTCCCAGTAGCGAACTCAAGTCGCGGAGTTTTCCTTTCGTGATTTCCTCCCGACGAAATGCTTCAATCGCGAGATGAACTACTTGACTCACAATCTCACGGTCGGGCTTTCTCACCGCATGTTCATCACTATCTGCGAACGCCTCAAGCATATCTAAATAGCTCATCCCAAATGACTCTTTCTCACGCAATTCTGCAAACTCTGTTGCATTGATCAACGAGAGGCTCTTTAGGCGAAACAACGAGGCAACATAGCTCGCGCCAAAATGATGTGCAAGCGACGCGACATCTTCATAGGTAAGATCCTGCGAATGCGGCGACTCACGACGTTGCCCACGCACTTCTTCACCGTCCGACTCAGAAGTCGGATCGTATACGAGTTGTTCGACCACGCTTGGCCCCGCCTTCGATCTCGATTTCAGAAATGCATGTACTCCAGTTGCGGGAATCAAAAATGATGCCGCAAATGCATTTGCTCGCACCTCTGAAAGGTCTGATCTGTTTTGTTCGAGTGATACCGTCGCCGTTCGATCACGATCCAGCAATGCATGTGCATATTCATGCGCATACGAGAATCGCTTTCTCGCTCTCGGATGATCGTAGTTGACTAGAATTCCGAGACCAATCGACGAATGTCGAAGGAATAAGCCGGACATTTGGTCAGGCATCATCGCACCCGAAGCCCAAATATTTTGGCTGTTTATAAGATCCGACATGTCTGGAATCGGATTGTGCCCCAGTCCTAGCCGACAGCGTTCTTGGTCTGCGACGCGCGCTCCTTGCTCAACGGCTTCCATCACTCGCTGTGGATTGGGCATCTGATACGTAGGCGGTCCACTATGTGGAGTACGATCCAGGCTCAACTCAAGTCGCACTCCTTCACGAAAAATCGAAATGTACCGAGTTACTTCACTCCGCCATTCGGGATGATCCGTAACGCTTTCTGCGGCGCGAAACAGCGCAACAAGGACGTCCTCTTCTTGCGTAACTGGTCCAGCTTCGAAAAAGCTCGCAATCGTTCGACTATAGACCTCTGAAAGTTTTGCAAGCTCAAGAGTGCTTACTGCGCGATTTCCCGCTTCAAATTGGGCCACAGCGGTTCGTGGAATATTCAGAGCAGCGGCAACTTGCTCCTGAGTAAGACCTGACGCGGCACGGGCATCTTTCAGCCTAGCTGCGAGGCCGTTCTGGTTGATGTTCATTTTTCGTCCCTTTCCCTTGGCCGGTTTCAGCCATGTTCAAGCAAACAGTGTCCGGTGCTGCCACTTAGGCCAACTCCGTCTGTTCCCAGAGTTAGCATTGTTACTTAATCGTGCTTAAAAAGCAAGGACTTGACTTTTTTGTTTGATAATCGAACAATGATAGCGTAGCTTGAAAAGGATGGTTTTGGGCGGGAAAAGCCAACGCTTTTCAAGTAACCACTCGAAATATCTAGCGAATTGAGATTCAGTCACGGGGGAAATTACGCAAATCATGGATGAAATCGCTCAGGAGCGCTTCCAAATACTTGCTCTAGACGGTGGTGGGATCAAAGGATTCTACTCGGCTGCCCTTCTCGCTCGGCTTGAAGATGATCTGGGAATCGACAACATCATCGACTGTTTCGACATGGTCGTTGGGACTTCAACTGGGGGAATCATTGCACTGGGGCTTGGTTTCGGACTACGCCCCAGAGAGATCGTCCAGTTCTATTCGCAACACGGTCCCTCAATATTCCCAGACAGCTGGATTGCGCGACAACGACATTACTTTTCACGCAAGTACTCGCCAGGCCCACTCCGCGAAGCACTCAAAAAATGCTTCTATGATCGGCGGCTGGCTGATAGCCACAAACGCCTCGTCATTCCCTCCTACAATTTGGATAAGGGCGAGGTCTACCTGTTTAAGACCCCGCATCATGAGCGACTCCGAAGAGATTGGAAGGAGCCAATGTGGAAAGTGGCTCTCGCAACGAGTGCGGCCCCCACTTACTTTCCATCGTGCCAAGAGGTCGACCACATTCGCCTGATTGACGGCGGACTATGGGCGAACAATCCAACAATGGTAGGTGTCGTTGAAGCGTTGGCGATGCTCAATAAGCCACTGTCTGCCATCTCGGTCTTAAGCATTGGGACGACCGACCCAATTGAAGAAAAACCATCGGGCTTAACAAACGGCGGAATGCTTGCGTGGCGTTCCGCAGCGGTTGATGCATGCTTTCGTGGCCAGAGCCATGGCGTTCAGGGACAAGCAAAGCTCCTACTCGGCGACCGGGCGGTACGTCTCGATCCAGTCGTGCCAGCTGGTGTTTTCGCACTCGATCGAGTTGCTGAGGCTCGAATGCTAAGCGAAGCAGCACATGTCAGTCGCGACTTCGCGCCCAAATTCGAATCGCAGTTTTTATGCCACCGAGCAGCCCAATTTACCCCTATTTACTCATAGTGAAGAAAGTGAGCCTTCGTTGCTAACTGATATCAAAACCCACCTCAGCACCCTTCTCGAACATGTCGCGGACTCGCTGGATATTTCTCGTGAGTTGCACGATGAGGTCGTAAATCAGTATCGCGAGATTGCCAACTATCTCGCTGCACCTGATTCTCCACTGCAAAGTGCCGACCCAGATTTGTATCCTCAAGGGTCATTTTCGATAGGTACTGTCGTACGGCCTGTCTCGGATGTCGACGACTACGATATTGATATGGTGTGCTTGCTACATTTGAAGAAGGAAAGTGTCACACAACAAGAGCTGAAAGACCGAATTGGCGATCGGCTAGTGCAACGACCCGACCTGAAGCGGCGGCTTAGTGAGAGTCGCCGGTGTTGGAGATTGGATTTTGACGGCTACCACTTGGACGTATTACCGGCAATTCCAGACCTCGAATTGCTTGCCGCCAATGATAGTATCCTAATAACCGATACGGAGCTGCGACACTGGCAGCACAGCAATCCGAAGGGGTTTACCGCTTGGTTTCGGCAGGTGATGGCCGTAGCCCTATTGCGAGAGAAGCAAAGGCTAGTTGAAGCTACACACTTTCGCATGAGCATTGCAGATGTTCCGGATGACGACGTCAAGACGCCGCTTCAACGAGCGGTACAAATTCTCAAACGTCACCGTGATATTCATTTTGCAGGGGAAGCTGATGTTCGCCCCGTGTCGGTGATCCTGACCACGCTTGCGGCTAGGGCATACAACGACGAGGACAATCTAGTTGATGCGTTACTGGCAATCGTTCGCAGGATGCCAGAGCACATCGAATACCGAAATGGTCGATGGTGGGTGCAGAATCCTGTCAATATGTTAGAGAACTTCGCTGACAAATGGAATGAATACCCGGAGCGTCGCACGGCTTTTATGGAATGGCTTGCGAGCGTTCAAGCAGATTTTGACGTAATCGCTCAGGAGCGAGGTTCTGCGCTCTACGAGTCGTTAAAGCCGATGTTCGGGGACAGGATTGTGATAAACGCGGCTAGAAAGCTTGGCACCACATTGGCCGCACACGCCTCGGTAGGCGGCTTACGTATGGCAAGCGGGACAGGCAACATTCTAACTCCAACAATGGCAGTGGCTGCACCAGTGGTATCTAGTCCAAGGCATACTTTTTATGGTCGTGTACCCAAAATCAAGACCCCTTAGTCTTGCCAAGCAAATGCTTGCCCTTCGGCGGTCGTTTCCACAGTCTGAATGCAGTCTAAATCGCAGTAGATTGCACTGGCGTGCGACTCTGTCTCCAACTCCGATGAGCGACTCGTGTACAGTAACACTCAAATACAGCCTGGAGATGCCGCCGATTGTGCGAGTGGAAAATCCAGTGCTGATGGAGCGAGACGACGAAGCTCTACCACATATCTATCCTGATGGGTCGTTATGCTTGTACTACCCCAGCGCCGGTGAGTTTTCACGTGATCGCTATTTGGCATCAACCATCGTCCCATGGACAAGCGAGTGGCTACTTCACTATGAGCTTTGGTATGTAACAGGTGACTGGCTTGGCGGGGGTATCCATCCCGGCGAATCGAGGCCAGTCAGATATGACGAATTATAAAACCCATCGCTAAACCGATATCAGGTCGACTACACTTCGGTTTACTTGTGACCGCCGTCGATCGTAGTGACGCGTTGTACGCGGATCGGCGTGACCAGCTAGATGCTGAACATCTTCGAGTGGCACGCCTTGAGTCAGCAAGTTTGTGATAAGGTTTATGAAATTCCAAGAGGCGGCCAGCAAGCGAACGTGATCATCCATGGGACGATCTTTTGTAACTAGGCAACTCGCAACTTTATCGAGTTCTTACCACTGAGTTTCTAGTCCTGAACTAAACCGAAATACACTCCAAGGAGCCCGTCAACTTTGCCTTAGCGCCGCATTCCGATATGTGCATAGCCGAAGTGGTGCCTCTCATCACGAGTATTGCAGCATTTGGCTTACCCCGTCACCCCAATCCCCCATCCCATCCACAAAAAGTTCAATTCGTGTTCTCCATCCTCTATTGGCCGAAGGCCAATAGAGAGTAGACAGGAGAAAGTAGAGAGTAGAACGATTCAAGCCCCGGAGATTTTCCAGGGTAAATAATCGTTCATCACCGCTCATCTTTCTCCTTGTCTATTCGGTCTACTTTCTACTCACTACTTTCTTCTTGAGAGCCTCCATCGAGTCCAACTCTGGCGAAACCAGATGACTTTCGCTTTCGAAAAGCTGCTGGTCTACCAAAAATCAGTCGACTTCGCCGACGCGATCTGCGACCTCACCGAACAGTTCCCAGCCCGTTACAACCATCTGGCCGACCAAGTGAACCGCGCATCCTTATCCATTGCATCCAATATTGCCGAAGGCAACGGACGCTTCACGAAGCCGGATCGCAAGCATTTCTTTGGGATCGCACGGGGTTCCGTGCAAGAATGCGTTCCACAGCTAGAGCTTGCCCGGCGACGGAAGCTCGTCTCGGACGAACATCACGCGAAACTGAAGCAGCAGCTCGAGGAAATCTCACGCATGCTTAGCGGGCATAACACCCAACGGTCGGTCGGTTTCTCTTTGGCTTTTCCCTGCCAAGGGCAACTCGGGCAACTGACTTGCATAGGCGTTACGTCTCAACTCGGCGTTTGTCAAATGGAAGTCTGTTCATATCAGCCCTCCCAGAAAGCTCGATTTACCAAAATGCATACTCGCAAGCGCCGAGTTACCGGGCCCGGCGGGTGCCCAAATTCTCAGGCTTTGGTTTTCGTCGGTGAGGACGACCGCAACATTGTCACCGCATCGGATTCGAAAAGCAATGCGGGTCGATTTGGGCTTTTACGTTACAGGATATTGACGAGGGATTGTCATGAAAATGTGCCGGGGAATGAATCGACTCACTGGACTATGCCGCGATGGCGGTCGACTTGATGTCATCTAGCAGACGGATGATCCGTTGGATCTGGTCGGCAGTGAAGATTGCCTCCGGTCCACGCGGGGCTATGTCCGTAAATGGTGATTCATAAAGCAGGGAAACCTCGACTATCCCATGCTCAACCAACTGGTTTATGATCAAGTTAATGAACTCGATTTGATTCGAGTTGTAATTGGTGCCAACTAAGAAATCGTTGAACAGTCCCTTCGCAACTTCACGGTTGAGGCCGACGAGAGTGCGGACAAAGATACCAAAGCTCTCGTTCTCTTGCTTGGCTTGGTCGATGTACTCCGACTTGCCGATTTTGTTGTCGGTCAGAACGCGTTCTAGATCAACAAGGTCGCCCGTCGATAGCGGTTCGTTGGTGTGAAGCTTGCGCACGGCGTCGATTTCCAAATGCTTCCGCAAAAATGCTCTCGCTTTGTCTCGGAATCGTTCAAAGGTGTCCTGGCCCACGAATTCGGAAAGCTCAATGTTGGACTCGGCGCCCATTTCGTCTTCGAAGTTCGTGTAGATCGGTTTGCGTTCCTTCTTCTCGATGAATTGAACCAGATCGCGAAGACGGCGGCGGATGACTTCCAGCATCGGAACGGTGACATCCTGCCACCAGACTTCCGTCTGAACGTCCTGGATGTATGTCATCTGTTTGCCAACCATCGGAATCGTATGTTTCTCCTCCAGTAGGCCCGCGATCTTGATTACCTGATCTCGCAACCGTTCATAGGCGGGCTCTTTCCCAAGCAACGCTAATTGTAAGTTAAGTACCAACAAGTCAAATCGTTTAGCCTCCTCCGATTCACGCTCCATCTGCGTTGGCATGCTGGCAAGCTCTTGGGCGAGTACCTGCCGATCCTCCGCGTTGAGCTCTTCCCAGGATTCCTTTTTCGCAAACTTCTCTACCGTTCGTCGCTTGGTTCGCACGACGAAATTATCGAGGTTCATTGACGCGACTTGTGTATGAAGCAAGTGCATTAATTGCAATTGAACTTGACGTCCTGTTACGGGGTCATAATCGGTTAGAACAACTTCTTTCACAGTGGTGTCATCAGATCGTACGTCCAGTTCCCCAACCAACTCCAACCTCGCCTTGAACAACTTGGCCGACAACGATTCGACCAAGCTACCCGCCGATCCCTCGGGGTTTTGGCTGAAGTACTCGAGGTTCTGGCAATAGTCGAAAATGTAAAAGAACTCTTTGTCGAGTCCTGGGCCGAACAGGTCGGGGCATAACCGAGTACCGCGCCCAATCATCTGCCAAAACTTGGTCTTGGACCGGACGATCTTGAAGAAAACCAGATTCACAACTTCCGGTACGTCGATCCCCGTATCGAGCATGTCGACGGAGATGGCTATTTGCGGAAACTTGTCTTTGTTGGAAAAGTTGTCGATCAACGATTGGGCGTATTCGGTTTTGAAGGTAATGATCCGCGCGAACTCACCTTTGTAATGAGGATAATTAACATCGAACCGCTCCTTGATAAACTCAGCGTGGGCTTGGTTCTTGGCAAAGAGAATTGTTTTCCCAAGCAGATCACCTCCGGCAACGCATTGGCCGCGAGTCATCACGTGCTCCAGGACTTTGTCGACCGTATCGATGTTGAACAGCCATTTATTTACCGCTGCTGCTTCCACCTTCTCCGGGATGTTCCCTTCCTCATCCCATTCCTTGGCATCCCATTCGTCTTTTTCTTCTTCGCTTAAGTCGTTGTACTTGATCCCCTCCCGTTCAAACTTGAGTGGAACGGAAACAGCTTTGGGTGGAACGAGATAACCGTCCTTCACCGCTTCATCCAGATCGTAGGCATCCGTCGGCACACCGGTTTCCAAATCGAACAATCCGTACGTGTTCTTGTCGATTTCATCCTTAGGAGTGGCCGTTAATCCGACCAGCAGGGAATCAAAATAGTCGAAGATTGCACGGTACTTTTGAAACACGCTGCGGTGTGCTTCATCGATCACCACCAAATCAAAATGGCCCACGCCAAAACGACGGCCGCTATCTTTGGTTTCATCTATGAGGCCCATCATCGTTGGATAGGTCGAAACGTAAACGCGGCCTTCGGTATCCTTTTCGGTGATCAGGTTCACCGCACCCGCATCGGGTAGAAACTTCTTAAACACGTTGGCCGTTTGATTGACAAGTGCAATGCGGTCAGCCAGGAACAAGACTCGTTTTACCCAGTTGGAACGGATTAGCATGTCGCTCAGAGCGATAACCGTTCGCGTCTTGCCCGATCCGGTTGCCATTACCAACAGTGACTTCC
This sequence comes from Pirellula sp., assembly GCA_021736575.1. GTDB lineage: Bacteria > Planctomycetota > Planctomycetia > Pirellulales > Pirellulaceae > JBKCUI01. Next base: position 25,311 of record JAIPFP010000067.1, read on the forward strand.
GCTCGTGATCCTTCTCGAACGACTCGCCAATCTTGCGAATCGCTCGTGTTTGATAAAACCGCTCGACGATGGTGTCGTTGATGGAAGCTTCTTGCAACGATCGCCTAGTGGTACGGCGCTGGATCAGCAGCTCCAACTCGGATTTCTTGTAGAAGCCTTGTACTTGTCGGGGTGGATAATTTCGATCGTCCCAAATCCAATGTTCGTATCCGTTGGAATAGAAGATCACCGGACGCTGTCCAAACATGGTCTCTAGGCAATCCGCGTATAGCTTCGCCTGATGTTCGCCTTCTTGGGGACTGCGTTTGGTTCGTTTGGCTTCGATCAGTCCCAGCGGTTTCCCATCGTCGCCCCAGAGAACATAATCGACGAACCCTTCGCCATTATTGTTTGGCATCCCGGTGACTGGGAATTCGCGATCGCGATTTTGATCTAGCGGCCAACCGGCTTCTTTCAGCAGCAAGTCGATGAAGTAATCGCGAGTTTCCGCTTCGTTGTAATTGTGATTGTCCGGTACGTTTGCCGATACCAACTTTGCATCCGCAACTTCCCTTCGAAGTCGCGTGATTTCAGCATCGAGGTTCTCTTTATCCGCGAGAACGATCGATAGCTTTTCGTCTTTCTCGGCAAGCTGTGTTTCCAGCCGCTGCAACTGATTGACCGTTTGCGTCGGGATCGTGGTTGTTGGTAGAGCGGCTTCGTCAAAAGCCAACAGGGCATCCGGCTTTTTACCCCGAGCGTACAGGCGAGCGAACCAATAGCAGAAGTGGAACAGTTCCTTTACCGCATGGACTGCATCAGTCTGCGGTATGTCGCGATTGGAGTGCACCGCTCGATTGCCCAGCGTGACGACGACCTTGGCC
>JAIPFP010000353.1 GCA_021736575.1 Pirellula sp.
GCTTGGGTTTGATTCCCGTTGACCGCTTCTAGTACGTGAGCAATGTATCGCCGTTCGATCTCTTCCATGGAAACAAGTTCCGTTGGATCGAGACCACCGATGAATACGGTTCCGCTCCGAAAGTTACGGATTTTCTCAGGGAGATCCTCCACGGTAATTTTGTCGTAGCGAGTCAATGCGACCGCACGCTCAACGACATTTCGCAATTCCCGAACGTTGCCTGGCCACGAATAGCTCAGCAGTTTTTCGGCAACGCCATCCGCAAACCCTGTAATTGGTTTGTTTTCAGTTGCGGCGAACTGTTTTTGGAAGTTTTCGGCAAGACGCAGGATGTCTGTACCGCGGGATCGCAAGGGCGGAAGTTCGATACCGATCACGTTGATGCGGTAGTATAAATCTTCGCGAAAGCGATTCTCGGCGACCGCAGTTTCAAGGTCGCGATGAGTAGCGGTTAACACCCGAACGTCGAAGCTGGTCTCTTTGTCGCTGCCAACCGCACGGACTTTACGTTCTTCTAACGCTCGCAAAAGCTTGACTTGCATCGACATGGGCATGTCACCGATCTCATCGAGTAGCAGCGTCCCGCCATCGGCTTCGAGAAACAGTCCGCGTCGCTCGCCTTTGGCATCCGTGAACGCGCCTTTCACATGTCCGAACAGTTCGCTTTCCAGCAAGGTGTCCGTGAGGGCGGCGCAGTTGATGGCGACGAACGGTTTTAATGAACGTCGGCTGCGAGCATGAATCGAGCGAGCAACCAGTTCTTTTCCAGTGCCGCTTTCACCATTAATGAGAACGGCGGCATCCGTTTGGGCGACCTGCTGCAATTGATCGTACAGCCGACGCATCACATCGCTTTGCCCCAGCAGCTCACCGAACGCATCGGACTTGTCCGTCGAAGCCTCTAGCAATTTTACTTGTTGAGTCAATCGTCGGTGGGCAACGGCTCGCATGAGCGTGATCGAAAGCAAGTCCATTTCGATAGGTTTGGTAATGAAGTCGTAGGCTCCGCTACGCATCGCGACGATGGCTGTTTCCAACGTTCCAAAAGCGGTCATCACGATTACGGGAATATCGGGGCGAAGCTGCGTTAGTTGTTGGCAGAGCTGCAATCCCGTAGTGGCGGGCATGCGTATATCGGTAAGGACAACGTCGAAGTCATGTTGATGTAGCATCTCAATCGCTGCGGCGCCTGAGGTGCACCAACGACTTTGAATACCACGAAGCCGGAGATCCGTTTCGATGAGTTCACACATGTTGCGCTCGTCATCGACGATCAGAATTCGCGGCAACGCACTGCTTGTAGTCATACCGACGCCTGTTTCGGGTCAATCGCACTAGGTTTCGACGGCGGGAAAAGCACACGGAACGTGGTACCGGCTCCAAGCCGACTCGTAATTTTGATTTCACCGCCGTGTTCACTTACGATGCCGTAAGCGATTGAAAGTCCAAGCCCAGTCCCCATCCCTACATCCTTGGTTGTAAAAAAAGGCTCAAACGCACGATCGATATCTTCGCTCTTCATACCGACTCCAGTGTCCGTGATTTGAATGCAGACTTTTCCAGTCTGTTCTCGGAGCATTTCTACCGTCAGAACACCACCATCGGGCATCGCTTGAATTGCGTTCCTGATGAGATTGGTGAGCACTTGTTGGACCTGAGCCGCATCACCTGAGATGGAAAACGGATCTTCAGGGATTACCGTTATGAGTTCGACGTTCGCATTCTTGGCCATCGGTCTCATGATATCGCACGTGCTCAGAACAATTTCGCGCGTTTTGATGAGACTGTGCGATGAAGGAGTTTGACGAGCAAAATCAAGCAATTGACGAATGATGACGGTCATTCGATCCGCTTCGGATTTGATCGTTTTCGCGCTGGCCTCAATTTCTGCGACGGACAACTTTCCGGTAGCGATCAAGCCCGCTCTCCCCGACACGACATTGAGTGGCGTGCCAAGCTCATGAGCGACGCCCGCTGCCAGTGTTCCGATCGTACCGATTCGATCGGTATGACGGATTGTGTCGCGTTGTTCGCTCAATCGAAAGCTCATCTGACTGATCGCTTTCGCTAGCCGCCCAAGTTCATCGCTGGAACTTAGTACAGCCGGTTGCGGGAAATTGCCTTGGCCAATCGTGTTCACTTGTTCGACTAACTTCTTTAGCGGCTTGCCGACCCAATGAATTCCGCCTAAGAAGATGACGCTCGCAGATAATATGGCGACACCCAAGAGTGACAGGATCGATCCGTATAACGAGGCACGCACATACGCAGCTTGAGGCTCCATCGGTATTGCAACCTCGATAGCGCCCGCGTCCTTGCCGTCGACGACCAGCGGCACATAGGAATAGCCGATTGGATTGTCGTCCGATGGAGCAACGAAAACCGTCGAAACGCGGTGAGTGAGAGTTCGTTTCTCCAGCGTAGATCGCTCGTTGCCGTCGATCCATCGCATGTGGGGGCCTGTCAGCTTCTGCGTCGAAATCTTAACGATTTGCTGAACAGTTACGATGCCACCGTCACGATATGCCGTAGTTATTGCGGGACCGAGAGTCTCAACTAGATTCTTCGCATGCCTCTCTCGCAACTGTTGGTCCCAATCGCTTTGTCGCTGCAGTATTTGCCATGAGAACAACGAAACGATGCCGAGCACACCAACAAGAAACAGAAGTATTAGTTTAGCAGCGAGTTTCATGTTGCTTCATTGGTCATGCCAAGGATCCTCGACCCACCTTAAAAAAAAAGAGCGGCCGACGCTCATTGTACAACAAGCGTCGGCCGTAGAAAGTCAGCCCGGGCATCCGTACCAGGTAGGAATCGTCATTTCTGGATCACGACGAATCGGGAACCTTTCCCACTTCGGACTAACATCAGAATAGAACCATCTTGGTCAGCCGCAATTGCCTTTTCGAAATCCTTTGCTGTCGCTACGTCTTGACGGTTGACTTGAACGATTACCATTCCCCGCTCCAAGCCCGCTGTTTCGGCGGCACTGCCCTCTTTCACCTGAGTGATCACAACGCCTTTTTGTCCCTCCATCTCAAGTTGTTTTGCAACGTCAGGTGTCAGTGAACCGATCTCCAAACCGAGCGATTCCATTTTTACGCCGCCCTGGTTGGATTTGGATTTCGTATCGGCAACGAAATCTTTCGGGGCTGCTTCCGGCTGATAACTCAATTCGATCGGCTTGCCATCGCGAATCACATGTACGGTCAAGGGCTTGCCCATCGGCGATCGTTCAACTGCCATCTGCAACTGTTGTGGTGTCGCGACCGGTATGTCGCCGAATTTGGTGATGACGTCTCCCGAAATCAATCCAGCCTTGGCGGCAGGCGTCTCGGGGAATACGTCGGTCACTGCAACTCCGCTCTTGGGTGCCACTCCGAGTTGCGCACCCAGTTCGTAGCTCACCGGTTGGATGCTAACACCCAAGTAAGATCGCTTGACCTTTCCGTTGGCGATGAGTTGCCCGCTGACCCATTGAGCCATATTGGACGGGACCGCAAATCCTACGCCGTTGCTGCCACCCCCTTGCGATGAGATGGCCGTATTGATCCCGATGACTTCTCCACGTAGATTCACAAGCGGCCCGCCGCTATTGCCAGGATTGATGGCGGCGTCGGTCTGAATGAAGCTCTCGCGATCCGCGATGCCGATGCCACGATCCTTTGCGCTGACGATACCGGCCGTCACGGTGCTTTCTAGTCCAAATGGTTGTCCTAAGGCAACGACCCAATCTCCAACTTTCATCGAGTCACTGTTGCCGATCTTAGCCGCAACAAGACTTGCATCCCCCTTGAACTTCACGACCGCGATGTCGGTCGATGGATCGGTCAAAACCTCCGTCGCAACGAACTCACGTCCGTCTTGTGTCTTGACGATCACTTTACCACCACCGGCAACCACATGGTTGTTTGTAAGCACGATGCCGGCCGAGTCGATGATGATGCCCGAGCCAATGCCACGCTGGGATGGTGAAGGGGATGGCTGCCGGTCTTGCCCCATTCCTCCGCGGCCTCGAAACATATCCTCAAAGGGAGTTCCTTTGAACGGATTACCTTGGTTCGGTACACCATCTTCGGATGGCAATGGCTGATTAACCGATTGCCGTGAATTGTCGAGGCGGTTTTCGATCGCAACGACGGAAGGCAAGACATATGTCGCTACATTACTGAAAGCCGTCGAGAGTGAGTCGGCAACGGATAGCGTTTCAGCCGAGGTGGCAATTGCCTTCGGTGCATGGGGCGTCTCAGGGCTTGCGGCGCCGATCAACATTCCTGTGGCCGCAACCGTCAATGGCGCCGCGATCAACGCCGCGCGAAATCTTGCTCGTGAGTTTTTCATAATATCGTTTCCTTGTGTGCTTCTAAAGAACAGTGATTCGGAGCGACAACCTGACGCCTTTAGGCCGATGGGACAGTAGATTGCAAGTGCCATACCAAACACGATCGACGAGTCCGAAAAGGACGAGCGGGCTGCCATTCACTCTGCAAAAATGAATCCTCGCAATCACACGGGTAGGATGGGAATGGAGCAAAGCCATGAAGCATTTCCATCAAGGAAAACACTGGGATAAATTGGTCTAGACTCCAATGGTCGCACCCGGCATGCGCGATCTACCCAAGGTCACTCGTACCGAGAGTGACCTTGACCTGTCGATGCAGCCTCAATGTCCATCACAAGGATGAGCGATGGGGCATGAATCCGCGACGAGGCAGAATGCCCCAAGAACAACTCCGAATCAACGCAAACGCATGAGACCGGGGCTGGCATCCAAACGACCTCGAATTTCCTCGACGAGCCTACGCGTTTCTAACCCCCCGAGTCCACCGAACTCGGTATGGAACTGATCTCGGCCTATTCCTTCTGGTAGATCGTCTATGTCGGGGCAGAAATCCGAACTTTGCAACCCTTGAATGATTCGCATTTGCAGGTCGATCGCCGATTCTTTGCTGGTTGTGGCAATCTCAGCGAACCTTATCCCTGCGAGATTTGCGGCGAGGTCGACAAACGAGAAACCGGAACCATCGGGCATGGAATCCATCAATTCCTTGCC
>JAIPFP010000068.1 GCA_021736575.1 Pirellula sp.
CGAATCTGGCATGGGGGGCATGGGGGGCATGGGGGGCATGGGGGGCATGGGGGGCGGGTCGGGTTTCAACGCGATCCAGCTTCCGAAACGCTTGCCCAGCACAAAGTACAAACTCGTTCGTTTTTACGATTTTAGTGCGACCCCCGGAAAGACCTACAAGTACCGAGTCAGGTTGTTGATGTATGACCCTAATTTCCCGGAGTACAGCGCATTTCAACCCAAGACGGATACGCTGAAATCGGATGCCGTCAAGCGGGTACAAATACTACTGGCCAACGAACCAAAGGAACCAAAAATCACTTCGAGTACGACGGGTACAGCGACAGTTAAGCCGCCGGTCAAACGAGTTAGCAAGAGAGAAACGGAATGGTCGCTTCCAAGTCCGGCTGTTTCTGCGATCAAGCCTCCGGCTGTTTTTGCAGGATTCGAAACCGCGCAGCCTAAAGTAGAAGCGGTCGTAGTTGAATTCGATAAGCCAAAGGCGGTTTACGTGCCGTTGAAGTATCCTGTGGAACCCGGCGTTGTCCTCGGAGCGATGCGAAAAGAGAAAGGGAAAGAGGTTTCGCCAGAAATCATTCATCCAACGGGAGCTCCGGTTAAAGCGATCAAAAGCCTAAAGGACTACAAATCGTCAAGCATGGTAACGGTTGTAAGCGTATCCAACAAAACGAAACTTGAGACGCAACTGCCAACTCAGAAGGAAAAGGAACCACTTACAACAGGATACGAGGTTGTGTCTTTTGACCCATTCACAGGACAGCTCATCGTCAGTCGCGAATTCGATGATTTCACTGGATTCAACATGTTTTCCCAGCCTGACAAGCCTGCCGTTGGCCCACTAGGTGGCGGCCTTAAAGTGGAAGGTGGAATGGGAGGAATGGGTGGAATGGGTGGCTACGATAGTGGAGGTCTTGGAGGAGAAGGCTCGGGTGGCCCGAGTGGGCCCGGTGGTATGGGCGGAAAAGCCCCAGGAAAAGGCTAATTCATTTGCTCGTTCTGTCCTTTACGAACTAGTTTCACAAAACCCGTCATGCTTTCATGACGGGTTTTGTTGTTTCTAGGAGACTGACGAATTCAGTCGTTTTCAGATATCATCCTGATTGTCCATTACAACACTGCTGGCTTTCACGCATTGTTGGCTTTTGTCCACGCAAAACAAGCAACAGCTCCACATGACGATACGAGTCGCATTGCACCACGAGACGACCTACCAATACGATCGGTTGGTTAACCTGGGCCCGCAAATCGTGCGTCTTCGGCCCGCTCCTCATTGTCGTACGAAGGTTGTAAGCTACTCGATGCGGATAAGCCCGACTGAGCATTTCTGCAATTGGCAGCAGGACCCGCAGGGAAATTATCAAGCTCGCTTGGTTTTCCCTAAGCCTGCGAGGCGGATGTCTATTGTGGTTGACATTGTTGCCGACCTGACGGCAGTAAATCCGTTCGATTTTTTCCTTGAGTCAACCGCAGAGAAATTTCCATTCACCTATGAACCCGCGATTGCTCGCGAATTGGCTCCTTATTTGGAGACGCTTCCAAGCACGCCAGTAGTTGATAAGTGGGTTGATGCATTGGATAAAACACCAAAGCCGACCATGGATGCCGTCACGAACATCAACCAAATCCTACAGCAAAAGATCCGATATGAAATTCGCATGGAACCGGGCGTACAAACGCCCGAGGAAACACTCACATTGGCAAGTGGTTCGTGTCGCGACTCAGCCTGGCTGCTGGTCCAACTCATGCGTCGTTTAGGAGTCGCAGCACGATTTGCTTCTGGCTATCTTGTTCAGCTTTCCGCCGATCAGAAATCCCTAGATGGTCCGAGCGGCCCTGAATCCGACTTCACCGACTTGCATGCATGGGCTGAGATCTATTTGCCCGGCGCGGGTTGGGTTGGTCTCGATCCAACCAGCGGCTTGCTTTGCGGAGAAGGTCATTTGCCAGTTGCTTGCACTCCGGACCCGTCGAGTGCTGCTCCTATTTCGGGCATGGTTGACGATGCTGAGTGTGAATTTGAATTCGCGATGACTGTTCAGCGGATGGTCGAAGATCCCAGGAGCACCAAGCCCTACACGGACGACCAATGGAATCGAATTCAAGCCCTGGGTGACTCGGTTGACGAACAATTGAATCGAGATGATGTGCGGCTAACCTTTGGTGGTGAGCCCACATTCGTTTCCATGGACGATATGGAAGGCCCAGAGTGGAATTCCGCAGCCGTCGGCCCAACCAAACGTTGCCTTTCTGGAAAGCTCGTGAAGCGATTGCGAAATCGTTTTGCACCTGGAGCGATGCTGCATTATGGCGAAGGCAAATGGTACCCTGGAGAGTCCTTGCCTCGATGGGCAATGTCATGCATGTGGCGAACTGATGGCCAACCGATATGGCACGATGAAACGTTGATTGCGGACGAAGAAAAAGACTATGGACACACGTTTGCCGATGCAAGACGATTCTCCAATTTGCTCGCCACTCATCTCAAGGTGGATTCGCGTTGGTCGCTGCCCGCCTACGAGGATACTTACTATTATCTCTGGCGCGAGCAGCGGTTGCCTATCGATGTCCAGCCATGGGATTCGAAGCTTGCGGACCCTGAGGAGCGAACGCGACTTGCTAGGGTCTTCAATCGCGGCTTGAATAAGCCTGTCGGCATCATTTTGCCAATTCGCCGCCAGTTGTGGCAAGGCAAGGCGCGTTGGCAAACAGGACCTTGGCCGGTTCGGCCAGAAAAGCTGTTTTTGCTGCCCGGCGATTCTTCGATTGGACTTAGGCTGCCGCTCGACACGCTTCCTCACAGCAGTCAATTAGCGGGGCAATCGGTTTACCCGTCGGATCCATTCGCGTCGAGACAGCCGTTGCCGCCGGCGACGACGGTCGTGCAAAGAAAGCAGGATGCGGCTGAGGCGAATGGGGCCAAGACGACGGCAGTATTTGTGGATTTAGACGACGATCAAAAGTGGCTCGAAGAACAAGCGAGGCTTCGAGCTGCCGAGAAACTTGATCCGAACGCCGTGGTTAGAACGGCCATGTGTATTGAACCTCGCGGAGGGCGCTTATACGTATTTATGCCTCCTACCGAAACACTTGAGGACTATCTCGACCTGGTTTGGGCCGTAGAGCAAACTGCCTCGGATCTAAGTTTACCGATCGTGCTTGAGGGATACCTCCCCCCTCGCGACCACCGAATGCAAATCATCAAAGTAACGCCGGATCCAGGGGTTATCGAAGTGAATGTTCACCCGGCATCAAGTTGGAAAGAGCTTGTTGAAAACACGACGGTTTTCTATGAAGAAGCTCGTCAATGCCGGCTTGCGACCGAGAAGTTTGATGTGGACGGCAAACACACGGGCACGGGTGGCGGAAACCATGTCGTCATGGGTGGACCAACCCCCTCGGATAGTCCGTTCCTTAGAAGGCCAGATGTACTTCGAAGCCTCATTGCTTTTTGGATCAATCATCCATCGCTCTCGTACTTTTTTAGCAATCGATTTATAGGTCCGACGAGTCAAGCGCCGCGGGCTGACGAAGGACGAAGCGATGCGATCTATGAGCTTCAGTCCGCGTTGGAATTGGTGCCCGCTCGAGGAGAGTCCTGTCCTCCTTGGCTGGTCGATCGATTGCTTCGAAACCTGCTCATCGATTTAACTGGAAACACACACCGGGCCGAGTTTTGTATCGACAAACTGTACTCGCCCGATAGCGCCACTGGCCGCCTTGGGCTCGTTGAACTCCGGGGCTTTGAAATGCCCCCTCACGCCCAGATGAGCTTGACGACACAACTGCTTGTCCGATGTTTGGTCGCTCACTTCTGGAGAAATGAATACAAGGAACCGCTCAAACGTTGGGGAACCGAACTTCATGATCGATTCATGCTGCCGCATTATCTATGGCGAGACTTGCAAGATGTATTGCGACATTTGCAAGGGGATGGTTGGGATTGGGAAGAGAGTTGGTTCGCGTCCCATTTCGAATTCCGGTTCCCATCGATGGGGGATGTTGAGTATGACGGCGTATCGATTGAATTGAGAACCGCGATTGAACCATGGTACGTACTCGGCGAGGAGCCAGCAGGTGGCGGGACGGTGCGTTTCGTAGACTCAAGCGTGGAGCGATTGGAAGTTAAAACCATCGGTTTAGATCCTTCCAAACATCAACTGCTGTGCAACGGAATTCAAATTCCATTGCGGACCGCAGGCGATTCAAGTACGCGGGTTGCGGGTATTCGCTATCGAGCTTGGGCCCCCGCTTCCTGTTTGCATCCCACCGTACCGGTTCACACTCCGTTGGTGTTCGATCTGTGGGACGTTAAAACGGCTCATTCTGTTGGAGGTTGCACCTATCATGTGTCGCATCCAGGAGGTAGAAGCTATGCCACTTTCCCAGTGAATGCCTTGGAAGCGGAAGGCCGACGGAATGTTCGTTTCTTGCCATTCGGACATACGCCCGGCAAAGTAATCGCCCGCATGCCGAGAGCGAATCCCGAGTATCCGACGACACTCGACTTGCGGCGAGAAACGTGGAGCTAGTCCAGCAAACAGTCGATATACTTCGACGATCCGGGAATGTTTAATCGACCATGCGATTCGTTTTCGTACCATTAGTCGAACCATACCATTAGACATCATGCGAACCTCGTTAACCTTGCTGTCCGTTTTTGCCCTAAGCACTATTGGATTGCTAAGCATATGGACCTTTAAACCTAGGTCAATTGCAACCAGTGTCGTTACTCCGCACGTACCATCGAATCAAAGAGTGCGCACCGAATGGATTGAAGATTTCGACCAGAAGATTTTCATTTTTCCCACGGTGTTTTGGGAACCACTCGATACGACGAGTCTTCGCAAGCTAATTCGCGAGACTGCTCTAGTCCGCGAGAAACGGGTATTGGAGATCGGAACGGGGAGCGGATTGATCTCACTCTGCTGCGCCCAAGCGGGGGCTAGCTGGATCGTTTCCACGGATGTCAACACAAACGCGGTCGAGTGCGCACGAGTGAACGCTCAGCATTTGGGATTTGAGTCTATAATGGACGTTCGTCTTGTCGATATGGCGAATGCTAAAGCCTTTGCGGTTGTTGGTGAGGAGGAACGATTTGACGTAATCATTTCAAACCCACCATGGGAGGAAGGCGAACCGAAAAGCATCGATCAGTATGCGCTCTACGATCCGAACTTCGAGTTGATGAAATCGCTGTTGAGCAATGCGCCCGCTTACTTGATGGATGACGGGCAGCTCTACTTGGCATACGGCTGCAAAACAGCCATTCAACTTCTAGAAAATCTTGCGGTTGAACTTGGTTATGAAGTTGAGGTACTCGATGATCGCAAACTTGAAGATCTTGAAGAAGTTTTTTTGCCAGGGATGCTATTGAAGTTAACTCTTTCCTAGTTGCTAAGCACATCCGCAACTGTTTTTCAACCCAACGCGCCGTTGGGCGATAGCCCCGGTTTTCCAATTGCTCGACATTCGTCGAGAACCGGGGCTATCGCCCTTCGGCTATCAGTTTGTTTCACTCGAAGACTCATACCGTTGTGCTTTTTACGAGGTTGCCTCGCCCCGAATCCGCCAACTTTCTAAACGACGCAAGATTGTCTCAATGAGCGTTTCTAGGCAGCCGGGGGCGGTGGCTGCGATCACCTCCTGGTATATCGCGTATCCATAGCTACTCGCTGGCGGGATGTATCCAGGTTGCCAATCATTGGTTAGCGTAGTCACGAAGACCGGATGAGGTGCCAAACGATTGCGAAGGGTCTGTTGAAACGTCTGGTAGAGCTCGCCGGGCACGAAGATCCAGATTGCGTCGCCAAGGATCCCGAGGCGCATTGAAAGAGGATAGGACTGGCCCGGAACGAGTGCATTCAAGCGAGCCAATTGCCTCGTGCATTGTTCCACTTGCGCGCGGCAGTTTCGCACGAGGTGTTCGTCACCTGCTGCGCGTGCACGAGTTTCCTCAGAACGCCATTGTTCTTGCTCTGACATCGTCTGCTCTATTGTGGGGAGATCATGACGATACGGAAGTTGCACCACGTGTTGTTCCCATCGCCAGGCAGTTTGAGTATTGCGGGCATCGCCAGTCAACGGTTCATGGCGCCAAGTGCCGATCGTCGTCCCCGAGATCACTGGCCCGGCATAACGATACTCAGTTCCCGACGGCGGCAAGGCAGCCAGCGTGGACAACACTGCGTGTCCCACTTGCCGCCCATTGCGATCTGCGACGGAAGTGTCACCCACGAATCCTTCTCGCGGTCCCAAGTCACCCGACGCACCTTGCAGGAACAGACACACCCCCCCCTCGGACTGCTCGATCGTCTCACGCATCGCACCCACCCAGTCGGGACTAATCAGCGTGTTGTCCCAAGCCAACGTTGTGGGATGGCAAGCATAGTTTGCGATCGTGGCTAGCCGTGTTTCCGATTCATTGGAGATACTTGCGATCAAGAGTGTGTCATCGGCAGGTCCTGAAGGATTGAAACCGCAAACATAGCGCCCCTGCGTTGTGTCGAAATAGTCGCGATGTGCGGCCAGTGCGCATCGACCGGTACCGTAAACGATGGTAACGCTTTCGATTCGCGATTGAGCTTCGCGAGCAAGATCGGCGAGCCGTCCGACGAGCTGATCAAGGTATTGTCCAATCCATTCTCCGCCAGGGAGATGGCTGCGAGTCCGAGACATCCAGCCAGAGCCGTGTGTGTGCGTAAGCGTGATCAAAATATTGTCATATCCGACCTGAGTCGCCGCGTGTATGGCTTGACGGATGCTGCGAATTTCTTGCCCATCGAGAATACAATGGTCAAGCGAAACAATGATCTGCGGCTCGCCCGTCGCGGGGGCGGTCGGTTCAATCCACAACAGCGTGGCTTCGAGCGGACGATGAATTCCAGTCGCCCGATCATGCATCGCCGCACCCCACATGCGATGGTAGATGCCGACCGGTGGGGTGATGTCGCAACGAGCAACGGCTGCTCTGCATCGGGATTGCGGTGCGTTGACAACCGTTTTACTCTGCATATTCATCTCCGAAGAGTGTGCCTTGTGGATTTAACAACGCCCAACAAACAGCGTCGATCGCCATGATGCCAGCGAACAGAAACAGAATAAGGTTCCAGTTGCCAGTCATCGCGACCAGCCAACCGGCCGTTATCGGGAACAAGGCTGCTCCCATATTGCCAAACATATTCATCGTGCTGAAAACGGTGGCGACATGCCGACCACCAAAACTGATAGCCACGGTATAGCCGCTGACGCCCCCAAACGTGGCACAGAATGCGCCAATCGCAATCAGAGCAATGCTGCCGTTCACATCGTGAATGAAGTAAGAAATGATAATCAACAGCGAACAGCACGACATACCGATCACGGCGATTCCTTGCCGACTCAGTCGTGCGTTACCAGTTCGCAGAAGTAGCCAGTCGGAAAAAAAGCCTCCAGTCAAACTGCCAACAACTCCACCAATTCCTGCAACCGTGGTCAGGATCCCCGAGCCCAGCAATGAGACATCGCGAGTCTTCTGCAAAAAAGTTGGAAACCAAGTCATAAAAAAGACCATGCCCGCAGCTCGAAAGAACTGCTGGGCGCAGAGCAACATGAGCGGTCGGCTTCTCAGCATCCTAGACCAATTCATCGGTGACCGAGCCGTACTTGTGCTTTCTGACACAGGAAGCTTTCGGATGGAAATCATCGCCAAGAACAGAATCGTCCAAAGGATGCCGGGGAGCGAGTATGCTGCAAGCAGCAGTCGCCAGCGACTGAGGTGCAGAATTCCAGACAAGGGGGATAGCGATTCCAAAAACGAAGCCGTCAGAACGGGAGCCAAGGCTCCGCCGATTGTCATGCCGCTCGCCAAAAGCCCCGTGGCCCGGGCACGCTCGTTCTCGGGAAAGATCTGCCCCAACGCTTTTGCGGCACAAGGAAAAACGCCGGCCTGAGCAGCTCCCATCATGCCCCAAAGGAACAATAACGAAACGAAATCGATCGCAAATGCACTTAGCAACGTAGCCAATGACCATACGACCGAAAGTATGGCTAAGCCTCGCCTGCTCCCAATTCGATCTGCCAGCCAACCGCTAGGCAGTTGCATGAGTCCGTAGCAAAGGTACCACACCGACTGAATCCAGCCCATATCCCGTGCTAGGTTTTCAAATTTCAAGTCGGTTGCAATCTCTGCTGCTGGAACACTGAGCGCGGAACGCTGGACGTAGGCAATTGCAGCCGACAAGCACAAGAAAGCCAGTACGTGGTAGCGGCCCTGACGGACGTCCTCACTCATCGAATCGTTTTTAGAGACATTGGACATGCAAGGCCACTAGTCCGTAAATGTGAGTCGCTGTTGGAGCAATTGAAAGAGGCGGTCAACTTCAGCCGTCGTCTCCATATCAAGCTGCCAACTGCACGGTTGGATCTGCAGCGTGTTCTTAAACAAACCACGTTTTTTCATTAAGTATTTCTCGATTGCCAAAAAGCCGTCGAGGCCTGCTTGAAGTTGCAACGCTGTCATCGCGCAGATCGGCAATGATAACCGATAGATGCTGTCTTCGTCACCGGCCTGAAGGGCTCGCCACAATGCGACGATGCCATCCAACAAGTCCGTGCCAGGCATTGTTCCGACGATCCCTCGTCGGTAGCAGTCGACAAGGTTGATGCCCCCCGAGCCTTCAAAAATTCTGGCATTGCCGTTGCTAGCATCTCGGAGCTTCGACAGGTTTGGTCCCAGCGGACTCGCTTCGGGTTTGAAAAAGATGCGACGCTCGCCGAACTCGTCGAGCAGCTTCATGTAGACAGCCAGGTCAATTGCAGCACCGACGTAGCTCGACGCATCTTGCACCACGAGTGGAATAGAAAGTCCGCGCGCGATTGCGGCAAAGTACTCGCTCGTCTTGGCTCCGTTCAATGAGGTCGCGACAGGAGGAATCGCCATGACGGCACTGGCGCCCAGATCTTGGGCATGAGTCGCAAACTCAATCGCCTCGCGGATACTCTCTGCACCGATACTGATCACGGTGAAACCGCGACCTTGCACGGACTGGCAGACGAATGACGCTAACTCTTTACGGCCATGATGGCCCAGCCTCAGAATCTCGCTGACCATTGCGATGACAACGCCATCCGCCCCGGTTCGAAAAGCCCAGTCGATTTCACGTTCGAGTGTTGTTCGGTCGATTGAGTAATCGTCGTTAAACGGCGTATGCAAAACCGGCAGGACACCGTGTAAAGGTTCTTTTTCAGGTGATGGCACAATGGGCAGATCTCCAATCCTTGTTATTGTTATTTGTGTAGATGTGCTCCACGTAGCACAGGCTGCCAGCCTGTAATAGTCTAAAACGCACAGGCTAGCAGCCTGTTCTACGGGTATTTCTCATGCTACCAATCGCCGACGCTACCAATCGCCGACGCTACCGTCGCGATGGAAAACTCGCTGTAGCAATTCTTGCTGGAACGGGTGCTTGCGGACTTCGTCTTCGTTAATCGTAATCCCAAGACCAGGTTTCGTGTTGGCAGTAACGGTACGTGTGGCTTCATCGACCTGAAAACCTTCCTCAACCACTTCGTCTCGCCAGGGCACATCATTGTGCACCGACTCGCAAATAATGTAACTCGGTTGTGAGAAGCCGAACTCGATGGATGCCGCCGTGCTAACCGGTCCTTGTGGATTATGCGGAGCCAAGGCGATGCGGTAGGCGTCCGCCAAGGCCGCCACCCGCCGAGCCTCACTGAAGCCGCCGCAATGTGTGATGTCCAACTGACAGATTTCGCAACCGCGTTGAGCGAACAAGTCTCGAAACGCCGCCAAGTGTGTCATTCGCTCACCGGTCGCAATAGGGGTCGAGACCGCAGCGTTGATAGCGGCCAATCCTGCGACACTTTCAGGCCAGCAAGGTTCTTCCAGAAAGTACAATCCATATGGTTCTAGTGCTTTTGCGAACTGCATCCCCATCGCCGGGGAGGGACGAGCGTGGCAGTCGACCATGATATCGATTTTGTCACCAACCGCTTCACGCATGGCAGCCACACAGGTCTCTGCCGCCTTGATCGGTTTCAGCCCTTCGATCGGCATGGTGGACGGCACGGCCATCGACTTGAAGGCGGTGAAGCCATCGGCGACCGCTTGTTGGGCTAACTCCGCAAACCGTCGAGCATTATCGACCGGAGTCTCATAGAAACTCTCCATATCACCACCACCTAAATGGCAATAAAGTCGGATGGTATCGCGCACCGGCCCTCCCCAAAGCTTGTGGCATGGGACGCCATGAAGCTTACCGACGATATCCCAGAGCGCAAGATCGATACCAGCGATGGCCGTCGATCGCACGATTCCGCTACCGTGCCAGAAATGCTGCCTCCACATCATCTGCCACAAATGCTCGACGCGAGTGGGATCTTCGCCAATCAGCAACTGCGACACGTCTTGGATCGCACCGACGACGCTTCGAGTATGCCATTCCAACGTGGCTTCGCCCCAGCCAAACAAGCCCGGCTGGTCCGTAAGAACTTTTACAAAGATCCAATTGCGCATACGGGCATGACACACAAGCGTTTCGATTGCAGTGATCTTCATTTTGTTCTCGTTAGGATTAACTTGGGGACAATCGAGTCACTTCTTGTCATTTAATAACAACACTAACGATTGTTCGAGTTGCCTTGGATGAAAGCCGAATGGTCCGCGTCCATTCTTGAACGCGATACGTCCCGTCTGGTCAATAAGATAGAGACGGTTTGGCATACCGCTATAAAGGGATCCTACCGCATCATCGACTCCGTCGACTAGGAAAGGAATGTCGATATCGAGATGTTTTTGACAGGTCCTTGCAATCAAGCGACGTTCTGAGTCCATTTTTGGTTGCGACAAATCGATGCCTGCGCGCTGGTTGCTCGTCATCCACCAACCATCGCTTGGATGGGCTTCCCGTACATAGACAAGGAAAAATTTGGCACGGTCCTGATACCGTTCGTAAAGCTTTTCTATGTTTCCAGCTTGGCTTCGAAAAGGCCCACAGGTGAAGTTTCCGAAAATCAGCACAATCGGTTTTTCGCCAATCTCTTTCGAAAGGGTTACAGATTGGCCATCCAAAGTAGTGAGCGTAAAATCGGGGGACTGCTCATCGAGACTTGGGCCCGGCTGAAGCGACCCAAGTTCCTGGTTCTTGAGACCTGCCAAAAGGGTGCTGCGGCTAGGTTCATCGGGCCGTTTCGCGCTTTTCACGCTTTCACTGGGCGTGGGAGGAAGGAATTTCTCGCGGAGATCATCGATTGCCAAGTACCCGTCCTCATCCGCTCCAAGTTCTTTGAACAGATTCAAAAACTCTTCGCGTGTCAGTTTTCCATTTGCATCGCGGTCAGCCAACAAGAACATCATGAACCCGGGCGTTGCCGTGAGAGAGTGTTTGCTCCAATCGAAGTCAGATTCCGTTAGTTGCCCATCGTCATTGCGGTCAAGCCGCGAGAAATCCACTTTACCTCCGGTGAACTCCGTCGCGGTAACCTTGTCATTCTGATCGGTATCAAAGCGCTTTCGAACATGGTTCCAGCCGAATCGATTCTGTGCTTTTGACAATTTGAACCAACCGTCCTCGGCGCTGAGGCGGCTTCCGTCGAGGATCCCTTCCAGCATCGCGATCGCCTCGGAATCCTTCGGAAGCGAAGCTCGCAATTCCTGTACGATGGCTTCTGCCGCCGGTGTTAGATCGTCCTCTTGAGCATCTGTAGGCTTTGTACCTGGTGGAGGTCCACCGAAGACATTGTCGCGAGTCACCGGAATCGGATCGACTTTCTTCAACCCACCCGCTGGATCTAGGGGGAGACCAAATGCTTCGGTGATTCGATTGAACGCAGCTCGCGAAGTTGTGAAGCTGATCACTTGAACTACATCACGCGCCCCGGCCGCCTCAATTCCCTCTTTGACTTCAGTCGCCGACAAAACAACAGGTGCATTCCCTAAGTTTTTCGCGATGCGAAACAACGCTTGTTCGCGAGCGGAAAATGAACCCCAGTCTCCGTCCAGCGCAAAGATCTGCTCAGTGGATTGATCGAGGCTACTTAGTCGGTCGCGCGCCCTTGCGAGTGCGTACCACGCACGATCTTGTCTCGCCAGGATCCATGACAACTGAGCTTTTAGCAACGGTGAAATATCACCTTTGTCTTCGGACGCCAAGATGCTGTCGAATCGACTCGAACCAGCCGTTGGAAATCTCGCTAGGAGTCGAACCCAATTTGGCAACTGGCCAACCATGGATGCGGTTCCAGGAATGTTTTCGCGCGTTTTCAACTCGTCCATCAACGGAATTCTAGGCTTGCGTGTCTTGCACTCCAACAGCATTTTTTCGACGAAATCTCGGGACTCGAGAGCGGGACGACGACTTACTGTTGCACAGGTGTTGGGTACGTCGCTTGTTTCGGAGAGAACCACAATTTTGCTGACCGTTTTTTCAAACGCAGGTGACGTTGGAGTCAGATACGATCCGCGTGGACGCTGTGCGTCAGCAGACTGCTCGATTGGATTGTTCGCTGGACCACCCCCAACTCGCGAG
This sequence comes from Pirellula sp., assembly GCA_021736575.1. GTDB lineage: Bacteria > Planctomycetota > Planctomycetia > Pirellulales > Pirellulaceae > JBKCUI01. The sequence continues at coordinate 12,525 of JAIPFP010000068.1, forward strand.
AATCCTCCTTCATCCTTGTTTTGCGGAACGGCAATCGCTTCTTTCCACCGATTGATGGAGTTGTTGCCCGCCATCGACAAAACCATTTCCAAGATCTGGTCGTCCGTGAAATGAACTTGGAGACCAGCGATGTCTGCATCTGAAAACAAATGTGGTTCAAGCGTAAACTTTTTCGCAAATGCAAATGCCGTTTGCGAAGCGACATCGAACTGTTTCCAATCGCTGTCTAACAATGCAATTTGATCTTCGGAACGACCCAAGCCAAGCAGTTTGCTCTCTTGGTGCCCAATGCAATACTGGCAGTTGTTAACGCGAGAAACGATCCAGAACAGTTCGACTTTTAAAGCGTTGTCCAAGGTGAACAATGGATCCTGCAGCCGCGAGAACCCAGCCGATCGATCGCGATTCGAAGCGCCACCAATGTTCGCTGTGTTCGCGACGCCCGCACTCCCCGGGGCTCCAGGTGCATTTGAATTGGCTGCGTTGGAATTGGTGTTTCTAACGGGCTCGATGCCGTTCAAGTAATGATACTTGACTCGGCTTTCATAACTATCAGCTTGTGTGCCCAATTTCGCTCGGTCACCGTCGGTAAGCTCCGGTAATGGGATTCTTGGCACTCGAACCTTAACATCTTCGAGCAGACGCTTAAGTTCTGGACGTGTGAGCGGAGTCGGTCGGATTCCTTCGAGTGCATCCTGCGCTCTTACGAATCCAACGAAACCGAGCGTCGCTATGAAAAAACATGGTGACAATTTTTTTCGCATATCAATGATCGCTTTGCTATTGGAATATCGAACGAATGGAAAATCAGCCTTCTTCGCGGAAAAACGTCAATGCAGGGGTCGTCGTGACAAGATAGTTGAACGAGCGCTGCGTAACCTTGCCATCCTTTCCTGTGCACTTCAGTGAGATTTTGAATCGAACATTTGGCCCAAGCATTTCGCCGTCATCAAGGAACTTAAATTCTGTCAGCTTGGCTTCTTTCTTCCACAGATCTTCCGAAACGTAGACGGGTGGAGTTTGCTTGGCTAGCTCGTCCATTTTCACACCCATTTTCCATTGATCCAATAGTTTCTCTGCTAGCATCCTCGCTTGCTGGCTATCGGATAGTGGTACCTTCGCCGGTCCACAACCAGTTGCCATCATGAACCCCACGAACATAAGGATGAGTATTGGACTACGAAACAGATCGGGACGACGCATTATTCATTTGCTCCGGCTAGAACTTCGCCTTGGTTGCGTGAGCCTAAAGCTCGCCAGACCAAGAGGTCGATACTTCGCGGAATGAAAACGACCGAACCGTCGCAACGCGCAACTTGGACGCCACCGGTGTGATAGCTTTTTGCCGTCGTCGAAATTCGTCCTGGCGGAAACATGCAGGAGCGGCTTTGAGGTGGTGCTGCATGGAAATAGCAGGTGGAGGTATGCCCACCGTTGAGCCATGGCCCTCCAACGTTGCTATTTCCCTGAAACGACAAGTTCGTTGTATCGATGGCCGCGCAATCCCGAATGGCCTCGTCCGCAGTTGCTGGGTTCGTTCCTGGCCGAAACGTATCGGTTAGACTCGAAATCGCGTTGCTGAAGTCACCGATTCCATGTTCACTAAATGCGGCGGTGTTGGATAGTCCATCCGTGACATCGGCAATTCTCAGATTCTTGCTTGGGATCATTGGGCCGTTCGGTTCCGGAAATCCAAAATTCGGGTCGCTGCTCAATGTTGGCGGCAGGCCATTCAATATTCCAGAACCTTGGTTCGAGCGATAATTCGTTCCTGCCCAACCTGTAATCGGAATAACGCTGACAGGGTCGGATGGACAAAGCAACGTTGGAATAATGGCTGCTCGTGCAGCAGTATTATTCACGTGTGTTCCGGAGACATTGAAATCGATGAGCTGATAGACATTGGATTGCTCCATGTAGGGCATCAATGCTCCAAACGCAGACAAGCCCGTTATATCAGCTCTACCCGACGGCAACCGCTTAGTCGCAGACTCGTAGTTATGAAAAGCCAAACCTAGTTGCTTGAGATTGTTGCCGCACTGCATTCGGCGAGCCGCTTCGCGAGCAGCTTGGACAGCTGGCAGGAGCAGCCCAACTAGAATTCCTATGATTGCAATCACGACCAACAATTCGACTAGGGTAAATCCAGTACGACGCGAGCGAGTAGATATGAATCGAGACATAGAAAAGGTTCCTTCGTATCAATGAATTGCAAGATAAAGAATAAATGCATAACCAAAACAAACAGACATTCGCTACCAACTCGGTTACGACACGTAAGCCAATCGAGGAACTCAAGAATGGCTTGCGAAAACGAGAGTTGATACGAAACATGCAACAGGAAGCGAAAGCCACTGTTGTGTGCTAGAGCTCGGTTTTAGGCACAGCCGACGTGCACGATTACACAAGGTTGTACCGTCCACTTCCGGAAGCAAACGCGTGACGCAATTTCCTAACGGCCGATGGATTTCGCCGACATTCCAAGCAAGAACAATGCAATTAGGCATTGAGAATAGGCGGAGGCGTAGTTACCTCAAGAGTCGCCGACGAAGGAAGAGCGACATCGAAGAATTCCAATTTTCGCAATGTCAGCGAATTGCAAGACGTGTCTGCTGGCTGAAAATTCAGATGGTGTCGTTGCGGGACGGTAACGCGCGAGGGTTCAACAGGAGGCATCGATGGAGCAGATCGACAATTACCGCCTTTACAACCGGGACCAGGCAGAGAGTCGTGAGTCAAATCCATTTTGGAACTCAATCGAGAGTGTTCCAAATAGTCTCCGCAGCTCCCTCGAACGTTCTGCCCTCCAATTCCAACTGCGAAAACAACGAAGACAGACACATAAAGTGCAATCCTCGGCAGTCGCGTGGCAATGGGAAAAGAGAGCATTGGTCGTCTTTATTGGGGCTCGCCTAGAAAACGAAACAGACGACACAATTGTACTGCTAAACCAACAATCGTCAATCAGCAAAGCGTGATTCTCCGGCACTATTGGCGTTTTTGGTGTTTTTCATCTCGCATTGATCCCATTTCACCGATCTTTATTGACGATCGCCTCCACGACTCAGGGCTTCTTGGACAATCAACGGATGGGGAGGGACTCGAACAACCCTCAAGAAACACAATAGGTTGCACCATATCGATCCGACCGTGGTACGCAGGTGGTACAAGCAGCCCAATTGCCTGAGAGACATTGTTCGAAACGGCATCGCTCAATCGAATCGGAAAAAACCGACCAAAAACCGAGTTGGTTTGGCAAACCGACGACCGGGCGCGAACCTGCACCGGTTTGGGGGACCGGAGCGATTTCGTGCGCAATCTAAAATCGGTTTTCTTCCGGATTATTAGCGCACGGCCTTAGCTGCTTTCTCATGTATGTCGAGCACGTTAGGAAACCGGGGCTAACTCGCACTAGTCCTTAATCAAGCTTCGCTTGATTGAGGACTAGCGATTCGCCGAGGCGCCTTGCCCGAGATCATTCGGGACGGAGTGGATGGCGTTCTGGTCGAGGACTTCACCGAAGGCTGTTTCCGTCTAAATGAGTGCTTCAAGTTGGAACGCATTTCAATGACTGCTCGAAAGAAGTTCAATTACCTCCGTATGACTGACCAGTACGTGCAAGTCTATCGCGAGGCGATCAGGACCGGTGCTGCAGGTCCGGGGTTCACTTCGTCGGCCATATCTTGGGTAGTCTGATCGTGCAGCGATTCGCGATCAATAACCCCGCATCGGCCTAAAGCGAGTTTTATCACTGGTGCATTCCAGAGGTACGACAGCAGTCGCTTAGAGTCCTGACCAAGTGTTGAAATTAACTCGCTTGCTTTCTCACCAGGGCCGATTCCGCTGGTGAGTAGTCTGTGTCGCAAGTCGAATGTGGTGTGTGACACAAACTAAATTCATTAACGGATAGTTCCTTCTAGGCCGCGATGTCGACCCTCAAGACTTCCGGCTTTTGTCTACCCACAATGGCTCGCAGTGAGTCTTGCGGCAATTCACCACTTTCCTCAACGGCAACGAACCATGGCTTGTAAACAACAAAAAGCGACTCTCCCGTAGTCGCATCCACATACTCAACCCGAAGGCCCCAAGGGGTACCCGTAAAGATGCGTTTCATCGCAGTCTCCTAAAAAGTGGCGACCAATCCAACGCAACAAACTACTGAGGCAGGGCCGGTCACCGATTCATTTGCAACCCAATCACAAATTCTCGAGTTGCGGAATAAGATCGAGGGTAACCCTGAAAAGTCAAGAATAAAAGAAGCAAAGAAAAGTTAACAAACGGATTTCAAAAGAAGGCTTTTCAGCGAAATCGCGGCATACTTTCGAAACTTCAGGAAGTCGTTTACAGGAGATACCGAATTCTGAAATTACAGAAGTTTTGGAATGTCAGGAAGTCCCGTATTTACAGAATCAAAAACGCGCGTATAATCGCGAGGAACTACTGAGGCAGGGCCGGTGCATCGATTCGTCGAACCCGGCCCTTACTTTTTTCAAACGAGCAACGCGGGGACCTGCTTGCCCTCTGTCTGATTTAGTTTTTTATGAGCAATTTCAGCGAAACAACCATCTGCGTCCGACACAATTCTGAGATACTGAGTCCAGAAATGTCTGGCGGACTCGATGTCGCCTTTTTGCTCATAGGCCCTGGCGATATTAAAAATTGCATCGGGATTTTCAATGCCGTCTGGACCGGTCGCATTGCGGAATGCACAAATTGCTTCGTCTACGTTCTCCGGATCATTCAAAAGTGCATTGCCGAGGTTGTTCCACGCAAAAAGCTTGGTCGAATCCAACTCAAGCGCCTGTCGATATCTTTCACATGCCGCGTCGAATTTCTTCAAAGCATACAGGCAGTTTCCGAGATTAAAGCAAATAGTTGCGTTCGCTCCTTTCTCCATCAACAACTGATAGTACGACTTAACCGCTTTGTCGTAATCCCCATTTGTTTCTGCTTGCCAAGCAGTCGCGAACAAATGATCAAACAGGCCCGCCTCGTCGTCGTGTATTGGTAGAGTCATTGTTTCAAAATCAAGGAAAAGTTGTCCGGAAAGCGACCGAAGCCGTCCTTTGTTATCGCGCAAGTAAATACCGTCACCATTACTACTGCAAAAAACCACGGAATTGTCTTCGAAATTGACTTCTTGACGTCGTAGCCGAAGGATGAGAGTCTTTATGCGTCGCCAACTCACGCCATTGCTTACCCACTTGGAAATCTGATGGGCCCGGTTGAGCTGCAGGAAATCAAAGTAGTAGACCTTTTCGATCGTCTCGCGAACTTGGATCCCGCCGATACGGATCAGCCAGTGCAGTTGCTTCGCTGAAAGTCCGGTTGCTTTGGCAAGGTGAGCCATGGTAATTTGTGCAGTACAGATTCCCGAAGGCTGACCAATACTCTCCAAAAACTCGCCCTCAGTTCGAATCCCAATTTGCTTGCCTAGTCTTCTCAGACTTTCCGCAACCGCGATTTTCCTTCTTGCGATCCGAAATCGAGAATGCGGCTCACCTTGTCCTACGACCAGGAAATCTGTTTCCATGTTCACTTCAGCACAGCCAATTCCACCGTGCCTTTCTATCTCAATAAATGCTTGTTTGTGAGTGAATGAAGCCAGAATTCCGGCAAGCGCAATTCGTTTGTTCGCAACTTCCATCGTCGACTCCGCTGATCTTGTCAATTTGGATGCAGGTTGTACCGAAGTTTGGCACGTTGAAAACCGAAAGTAGGCTCAACATCGCAAGATTACGCGAAATTGCTTAATATCGTAATTCTCGAATTACTTGCAAATACTGGAAAGTTCAGTAACTTATGTTTTCCCTCCGAAAAACTCACATCCGCCCATTTAGTCGTCCTTCCAGCCACGAACGGGTTCTGCATGTCCCCCAAGAAGTCTCCTTCAAACAACAACGCCAAAGGCTGGTCGGGGCTTGATGTTCCAACTCTCAATAGGGTCGAAATTGAGTTCTGCACCCTAAGGCGACGCCCTGAGATTCGACCACGTAATGGTGAAGCAACCTCGCAGCGGGTTGGATATCTTGTTAGCCAGATCATGAAGTTTCTGAAGGAAAAGAACCCTGAACAGCAGTTGATTGCGTCGGCAATTAATCAGAGTGCATCACATGTTTCGGTTTTTCTGAGTGGAAGAGAAAAGAGCGATGCGTGGATCGAGAGGGGCAGGCAAATTTTGACATTCGTTTTGACTGGAAAAACGAATATTGACGACGCAAGTGAGCCGATTCACGAGTTGGCGAAGCGAATCGATTCATATTTCTTTCGCTCCAAAAAGGGTAAGAAACCAAAGTACTTCGACGACGAACGTGCTGGTTCACCAGATGCCTGGAGCTATCGCGAATTGGCGAGCGAAATTAGCCTTTTCAGTCGAAGTATTCAGAGCAATGGAACCTATGAAATATGGTATTTTTCTGGCGGTACTAGATTTTTTTCAGATGACGATGATCGTATCAAGAATGCGATTGACGAATGTATTCGTCGCGGCATTTCCTTGACTTTCGTTTTCCCGAAAGGCGAGGCTGAAATTCGTGGCCAGCTGGAAATTTTCTCAAATGAGCGGAAAGAGATTGCGGATAAGTTTCGAAAAATCGAGCTCGACCGAACCTTTCCCACAATCTCCACCTTCCTTACGCCGGAAGCTCGCTATTTGTTGATGCAGGATCTTGGGCCTGATGAGGAAAGCGATGAAGATGACATCTCGAATTTGTGGATTCAGCGACCTAGCCAAACAGATCACGAAGCGGAGACGTTTGGACCAAGTCCAAAGGCATGGATCGGACTTCGCAGAGAACTTTTGGCTGTTCGCCGTTCTATTGTTCGCTTGAAGATGTGGGAGAACTCTGAGGATATTCCACACATTCAATCGGAACCGAATCCCGAAACGAATCCCAAGTCGAAGCCTAAGGCGAACCCCGAAAAGGACGATCAGTCGGAGTCTGCATAGGTCATGGATCGTAATCGTGCTGTGATAGAAAATGATGAAGCTTCCAATCAAATAATGATATGGACGAGACTTCCACTCATTCACAGTTCGGCCTCGGCCTTCCGTCTTGACGAAGTATTCCGCGTTTAATTGCTTTGAAAGCATCCGAGGCAACCTTGCAGTTTCCAAACGAAACGGTAACGACCAAAGCTCCAATTCGACATTTGCTATGATTCCGGGTACTGGCGAAGTTAGCGACGAATTCCGAACTGCGCCAAGTGTCGCAGCATGGCAACATTATCAAGATACGGGCCATGGGCCATGGAATCACAACGGCGAAATGACTGCGTACGTCGATTATGTGTTCTTAGCTTCGGCAATGACATTGGTATCTGGACTCACAATGGCTGTACTTGCTCGTGCTTTCGGTCGTCGCTTGCTGGGTGGCGTTGCGATTGCTGCCGCCGGCGTGACAATGTGGTTCCACTTCCTATTGATCGATTAATATCCTGACGCGAATCTGATAACCGCGTTTGATAAGATCGGACAGAACAAAATCGGCACAGGGGCCGAATTTCGTATGCACCCTGCCAAACCATCTAGAATGCGGGGACGCACTAGGCCGTTCCGCTTTCGGAAGCAAGCTTGGGGACAGGGACGCAACCAACTCACACCGGTTTGACACGCCGGAGCGGGATACGGAAACTAAGCAACGGTCGCATGCGGGACCTCACTAGATGTCGGTGTCCCGGCCAGCTCCTTGTCAGTTTGAGCTACTTGCCTTTGCTCTGCGCGGCTAGGTCACGGAAGGTGGCTCCGTTGTCGGACGGCATACTCTTGTGCCAAGTGAGAAGTGACTGGGTTAACTCAGTCACGATGTGCAAGTTTTCGGCAGCGACATTGTTTGACTCAGACCGATCGAGTTGCAGGTTGTAAAGTTCGGCGTCGGAACCGTCGTACTCACACAGTAGTTTCCATCGCCCACTGCGAATTGCTAGGTCAGGCAGATCGTCTACCCCATAGAACGAGTCACGGTCAGGCGGGCGTCGAAAGAAAATTGGAGACGAACGCGAACCGCCGTCACCTAGCAACGTGTCCACCAAAGCTTCTCCGTCCAACGTAATCCCATCTAGAAACGGAGTGCCGGTTAGGGTCAGCAGGGTCGGAGCAAGATCGATCGCCGAGAACACCGACTCGGTGTCGATCAAGCCTTGCTTGCGTACGATTTTCGGTCCCCACGCAACCAATGACGATCGCACGCCCCCTTCGTATAGCTGCGTCTTATGGCCGCGAAACGGACCGGCTGAGCCAGCACCAGGTTCAGGACCGTTGTCCGAACAAACCAGAATCAATGTGTTGTCCTGCAACACCGGATCATTTCGGATGCGGTCAAACAGCTTTCCGAACTGCTTGTCCATCGACTCAAGCACCGAAAGATAAAGCTGGCGCTTTGAACCATTACCCCATGTCTCTACTGGCGGCCAATAGGGTGAATGCACGTCGTCAGGCCATAGGTTGATGTAGAAGGGCTTTTTGGCGGATGCGGCTTTGTCGATGAATGAAATCGCGGCATCTACAAAACCAGTCGTGATCTCCGATCGAAGCATCCAACGGTAGCCCTCTCCGAGGTTTTCAGCCGCTTCCCAAATGCGATCGGGTTTGTCTCGCCCGGGACGTAGCGTTAGCGGCAGTAGCTTTGGACCCATGCCCTCGAAGTTCGTAAGCGACTCATCGAAACCGTATTCCGTTATGGGAGGTGCATCTTTGACGTCTCGCTGCCCACCCATGTGCCATTTTCCGAAGTGTCCTGTGGCATAGCCACCCGTCTGTAGCGAGCGAGCCAACATCGGTGCCTTCGGATCAAGCCACTGGGCCATACCGCGCTCTTCGTTGTTCTTTCGATTGTTCAGATACGAAGAAATCCGCCAGCGTTGCGGATATTGACCTGTCGAAATGGCGGTTCGCGAAGGGGAGCAAATCGGTGAATTGACATAGAATTGCTCGAACCGCACTCCTTCGGCTGCAAGCCGGTCGATATTCGGAGTCTGTGCATCGCGATTGCCAAAGCACGAAAAATCCCCCCAACCCATATCATCAATGAACACCAAAACGATATTCGGACGATCTGCTGAATAAACGACACTCGGCATCAGTAAAGCAGCGAATGCAACCAGCAGGCTCGTTACCCTCAAGCGAGTCTCGCTAATCCCGGCGGGCATTTCAGCCATCATCGCGTTTGTTCTCAAAACTTCCTCGCGTCGTCTGGGCATGTGTATGGGCATGTATGGGCAATGAATGTCGCCTGTACGATTGAAATATGGTAGGGGCTTACCGAGCCCAAGGGTTATCGGGGCTTGGCATTGCGTAAGCCGGATCGCTCGCTCGGATGTAGACGTGGCCATAATCCAGCGTGCGCACGTCGAACTGCGCTATTGTAACACCTTTGTCGTTAATCGACTGCTGGTGCCTTGCTGCGATTGGTTTAGTCCTCGCGTACCAGTATTCATCGAAAATAGACTTTGAAGTTGTCTCGCTTTCGCTGCCAAGACTGTGTCGGAGATGCTCGGCTCGCACTCAACACCAACTCGCACCGGTTTGACACGCGTTTGATACGCCGGAGCGTTGATATCCGGATGATCCAGCCTGGACTGCGTCCTATTGCCGAAGATGGGTATGCGGTTTTCATTGTGAAACTGCCCTTTCGTTTCGCGCCACTGGAATCGCACAAACAATCCGCAGTAGATGATGCAATTGGGTTAATTACCGCCCATCCGGAGTATTCTGGTTGGGTCTTGTCAGGGCATTCACTAGGCGCACCCCTTGCATGTCGCGCAGTCCAGAAGCAATCCAATGCCTTTGCGGAAATGGTGCTCATTGGTACGACCCATCCGAAGCAAGACAACTTGAACTACCTGACTTTACCCGTCACCAAGATCTTCGGTTCAAATGACGGTGTTGCCACCCCGGACAGCATCATGAAAAACAAGGGGTTGCTTCCAGCGAATGCCCGCTGGGTGGAAATTGAAGGCGGCAATCACTCCCAATTCGGACACTACGGCCATCAACTATTTGACGGTTATGCTACGATCACTCGATCAGAGCAGCAAAGCCTCACACGTACGGAATTGCTCACCACGCTACATCGTGTCAATGACCGAGGTGTCGAACAATCTAATGCACTGGAACCCGAAGCCGGGCCGGATTCAAATAGGAATTCATCACCGCTGGCCCAGTGATGTGGGTATCATCATGCTAATTTTCATCTTGACGGGCGATAGTGATGGCGTTGAGATGTCAATCGAACTCGCCGTGAAGGTACCAGTTTTGATCGCGACGGTCACGATAGATCCATAGCCAAGAGCCTGACGTGAGCTCGATTCGGATTCTTGCAGAGCAAGCTGCTTTGCAAGGGCAATCGGTAGAGTCCTAGCTTGATGAACTTTTCGAAGCAGCACGTAACGAAGTGCACGATGCCAAACAAGGATCAAAGTAATTGGATAAGACCAAGAGTCGTTTTTGACTGCATGATCTTTCTTCAAGCAGCAGCTAGGCCCATGGGACCTGCTGCAGCGCTCCTTGAGCTTGTCGAAGTTGGCGCACTTGAACTTTTGGTTTCGGACGCAACGAAGGCTGACTTTCTCGTGACTCGTGACAAAGACCACTGGCTTTAGCGGACTTTGCCGGTGGTGAGTAGCGCCTGTTTCAGAGTGGCGTCGGCAGGTGTGCTGGAAAGCCAGATACTAAACAAAGCTTGCTTAAACTTTGTGCCAGCTACAGCGCCTTTGAGCTTACCGTTCTTGCTCACACTCACCCCATGATTTGGAAGGTAGATCATATCGAAGGTATCTCCCTTTGCAATGGCTTCCTTGAAGCAGTCGCGGAACTCGTCAATCTGTTTGCGAATTTCGCGAGTGTCACCACCAGTCGCATTTTTGAAGCCCTCTTCCAACGAGTCAACGAGACTCTTCTGGCTGACGAAGCTCGAAGTAATTTGAATACGAATCGCCATCGGCTGATCGGCCGCGATGATTTGAGCAGCATTGTTGCTGGGCTGCGTCAAGTACAGCCCCGCAACGTACAGCTCAAGCACCATCTTTGTTCGCGCACCCTTGCCATTGAGAACCAAGCGATGTTCGCCGACTTGAATCTGTGAAGGTAAGTCGCCGGCAACGGCAGTCAGTTCAGCGAGGCTTGAACCAAAAAGTATGAAGGCAAAGGCCACTGACTTCCACATGTTAGTTTCTTCTGTTTGCGTTGGACTAACTCTACTCAAACCTGCAAGCTGGCGTTCATCGTAACCCTGATCGGACTTTAGCAATTTCCCGGTGGAAGATACAACAGAAAAACTACGCGGCGGCAGAATTTTTATCTACATTTCCGAGCAGCAAAATACAGATAGCTGGCAAAGCTACCCTTGCATAAAGCGGCGTCGGGGCTGACATGACTCCAACTTTGCCAGTCTTCATTCAACGCAAGCGCAGCGAGCGTCCCTGCCCCAACGACCTGGCGTCGTTGGTCAGAAAGTTTGGCCAGCTAAAACTAGCCAAACCGCGCAGCGGTCCCGGCCCCCATACGCTTGCCGCATGGGTGAGCAAGTTCCCTCGTTCGCGGCGTTAGAAACTTGTGCGAACCACGACACAAGGTCGCAGGGGGCTCCAACCGCCTGACGGCGAAAGTGTTTAGCCGACCAAACTTTGCTTCTCATGACACAAGGTCATGAGGGGCAATACCAGCCTGCTGCGCGGCATTCGACAACCCCGCTGAAGCCGCGGTACTAACACAGGACGAACCGTCTTGCTGCATTTTGGCCGCTAACCTAACCCGCTCCGGTTTGACACGCCGGAGCGTCGAATGGGCTTAGGTTTTGACGCGTCGGTCAAAATTACCTAATGCAGCAAAACGGTTCGGTAACCGCAACCGGTTTACTTCCATCTGGTCCTCCGATCAAGGCCTGACGTCGTTGCTACTTGGGATGATACCGAGGTCGCCCGGCGTTCGCACTCGTCGATTCGACTACGACTGCTACATCGGATAAACTGGAGGGGTTGGCGGCGGGTAAGCGTTGGGTGGAGTATTCCTTTACCGTTCTGCTTCGATACTTTTGGGGTAGAGATTCGATATGACCAAATGCATTGTGTTTGTTTTTTCGATACTATTTTGCAGTTTTGCACAATCAAATGACATCGTCGTACGCGATTCTGATTCACTACGCCTAAACCTTCGCGATTTGAAACCGGGCACCACTCTGAAGATTGCTTCTGGAGATTATCCCGGTGGGAATCATCTTGTCGGAGTGTCTAAGCTTACCATCGAGGCGCTTGATCCAAAAAACCCACCGCACTTCAAAGGCGGAATCAATGCTTGGCAGTTCTCACGATGCGACGATTTGAAACTTCGTCATTTGCGAATCAGCGGCCAGTCTAGCAATGGACTAAACTTGGATGATGGCGGTCTTTATGATCAACCAGTAACAGGAGTCTGCTTGGAGAATCTTGAGATCAGCGACATCGGACCCAGGGGCAATCACGACGGCATCAAATGCTCGGGCTTGGACAAGCTGACCATCCGAGATTGCACCATCTCTGGTTGGGGAGGCCAGGGAATTGATATGGTAGGATGTCATGAGTCGTTAGTGACAAACTGCCGCTTTATTGGCAAGCCCGGCTTTACCGCGACGGCTGGCGTGCAGACCAAGGGTGGGTGTTCCGATATCACGATCGAAAAGTGCCACTTCACTGACGGCGGCCAGCGTCCACTCAATGTCGGTGGCTCGACGGGTTTAAATCTCTTCCGTCCCTCGGGTGCTAGGTATGAAGCGAAGCGTATTGTGGTGCGTGACAACATCATCGAGAGAAGTCCATGCGCCGTAGCGTTTGTAGGAGTCGATGAAGCGGAATTCGTTGGCAACACCATCTTGTATCCAGAGAAGTGGATTTTTCGCGTTCTTCAGGAGACCACTGCTGACGGCTTCGCACCTTGCCGAAACGTGCTGGTAAAGGACAATAAGATTGTTTTCCTCCGCGCCCAGGTCCAGACTGAGATCAATGTGAGCGGCGGCACCGAATCGGAGAGTTTCCAGTTCGAGCGCAACCGGTGGTTCGCAGAAGACCGGCCTCAGGCATCTAAACCTCAACTGCCATCCAATGAAAAGTACGGAATCTACGGCGTGGATCCCCGCTAAAGCTGAGATCTTTTGCTCAACGGAACGCTCGGCGAACGATCTTCTTAATATTGAGAATCCCCTCGCTATCAATAGCCATCATCAATAGCCATCGTCGCCTTCTGTCTTGGAACTTACGCCGATAGTGCAGCACGACATATGTCGGGCAGCAGCAACGCATGTAGATCTAAAAGGAGATGTCAATCGAACTCGCCGTGGAGGTACCAGTTTTGATCGCGACGGTCTCGATAGATCCATAGCCAAGAGCCTGACGTGAGCTCGATTCGGTAATAGTCGCGTTGTTGTGTCGCCCCTTGCCACCAACCGCTATCAATCCGCTCAGGACCCGCAGCGTTTTTTACCGCGATGAGGTTTCCTTGATACGTAATTTGA
>JAIPFP010000069.1 GCA_021736575.1 Pirellula sp.
CGCTCTTGTCCGCTGCGACTTGAATTTCGAAAAATACCATTTCGCCTGAAGTATCCGTGACAGCACAGTTTTTGTTGGCGTCTCTTGGCCTAGATACGCAGAGCTGCTCGAATAGCGAACGTCGAGGTTCAACATTCAGACCGCTCCAACCCATATCGTAAAAATGTTTGGTAACGGAATGGAATATGGGGTGCCCTGCACCAACGTCGACGTAGACCTGCGGCTCATCTCCATGAAAGAATCGATTCAGCAGTACGTCCTCACGGTTCTGAGCGTAACTGATCATGTCAATCCCATTCGTTTTGAGCCGCTAATGGTGAAAAAGGTATTTAGAAATTCGATTTCGAATCGAGCACCGATTGAATCTCACTAAGTCTTTGCGTGCGATGCGATAAAACTGTATTTCTCGATTTGCGGACGCTACGTCAAGCTCAATAGTCATGCACCCAATCCATGGTCGCTTGTAGCCATTCGATTGTCGCTACGCCGCGCTGCGTGCGCCGACTTGGAGCAGCTGAAGGTCATGGTCAACCATCATCTCGATGAGCTTTTCGACGGTTGTAGAGGACCGCCATCCCAGTTTTTCCTTGGCTTTTGAAGCATCTGCAACAAGCGAACGAGAGTCATTTGGACGGGCAAAGCTGGGATCAAGCGATACCCAGTCCTGCCAGTGTAACCCAACTCGTTTGAATGCCGATTCAACGACGAACTCCAAACTTGTAAGGCATCCGGAGCCGATGACGAAGTCTTCCGCTGCCTCAGCTTGGAGCATTCTATGCATGCAATCGACATAGTCAGCGGCGAAGCCCCAGTCGCGTGAAACATCCAAATTTCCCAGTACTAAACGATCCTGAATTCCTAGCGAGATGGCTGCAGCCGACTTCGTGATTTTTCGAGTGACGAAGCTTGGAGCCCGCCTCGGTGATTCGTGATTAAAAAGAATCCCGCTGCATGCGAACAAACCATAGCGTTTCCTATAGCTCTCGATCATTCCAAAGGATGCGGCTTTGGTGATTCCATATGGATTAAGAGGCCTAAAAGACGTTTCTTCGTTTTGAGGTGAAATGGTTGGCTGGCCGAAGATCTCACTTGAACAAGCATAAACGAGCCTTGGAGGGACCGAAGAAAGGCGAATCGCTTCCAAAATATGAGCGGTTACTTCGAGATTGGCGGCAATCGTTTCGGCAGGGTTCGCCCAGCTGGTAGGTACAAAGCTAACTCCCGCCAGGTGATAGATCTCGTCAAACCGATAATCTGCGATGCTTTCGGCCCATGCGTCTGCGGACAGAAGGTCGAAAGATATCAGCGTTATGGGAAGCTCGCCTAGATAGGATCTCGCCTGGGTCAGGTTTCGCGACTGTCCAAACACACGATATCCGCGGGACGAGAGTAATCTCGCCAAATAGTATCCATCCTGTCCGGTTACACCTGTGATCAGAGCATTTTTGGTCATCGAATCGATCCTTCCAAGAAAATCGTCGCCGTAACTTGCCAAACGTAACGGAAGGCAAGACGCTAGCGCAAGAGTGATAACGGATTGAGTACTTCGATTGCAATAGCGTGGAAACCTGGAAACCTGGAAACCTGGAAACCAACCCCGGATTTCGAATGGGACGCAGTCGCTGGTTACCTATCGGCTGATCTGAGACTTAATGTTGATCTGAGACTTAATGTTGATCTGAGACTTAATGTGAGCAAACTGCCCAATCGCCATTGACCCGAACTTCTTGCCATCGCTACCTTACCCGCTTCGCACGGTCTGAAGGGATCAGCCCGATCGAGTTCAACAAGCCAAAGGAGTGGCGAGATGCACGAAAAGATTGACAATTGCAGAATTTGTGGATGCGGAAACCTAGTCGAAATATTGCACCTAGGCGATCAAGCATTGACGGGAGTTTTCCCGAAGACAAAATTCCAAGCGGTTCCAATCGGCCCGCTGCAACTGGTCAAATGCGCTGATGGCTGCGGTTTGGTGCAGCTCAATCATTCTTTCCCCGCTGACCAAATGTACGGAGAGAACTACGGGTACCGATCTGGCTTAAACGCGTCGATGGTAAAGCATCTACAAGGGCGAGTCAGAGAGGCTCGGTCTCGCGTTGAGCTCCAGCCTGGTGACATTGTACTGGATATCGGTAGCAACGATTCAACGACTCTACGCGCCTACGGAGACAACGGTTTCCGGCTGATTGGTATGGACCCAAGTGGCCTCAAGTTCCAAGAGTACTATCCGAGCTACGTCCAACTTATTCCGGATTTTTTCAATGCGGACGCGTTCACGAAGCACTTCGGTCAAGAGAAAGCCAAAATCGTTTCCTCGATCGCCATGTTTTATGATCTGGATGACCCCACCAGCTTTATGCAGCAAGTATACGATTGTATGGACGACGAAGGTATCTGGGTATTCGAGCAGAGCTACTTGCCGCTCATGATAGAACGAAATGCTTATGACACCGTTTGCCATGAGCATGTCAGCTACTATGCTCTCAAGCAAATCCAATGGATGACAGATCAAATCGGCTTCAAAATACTTGATGTCGAGCTGAACGACGTCAACGGGGGCAGTTTCTGCGTGACGGTCGCAAAATCGAGTTCGAAACATGTGGCGAATGAGCGTGTTGTCCAAGAACTGTTGGAGCAGGAGCAAGCAGATGGGTACAACGATTGGGCTGTTTACGATCGATTCCGCGAAAGAGTATTCCGACTTCGAGACGAGCTGAAAAGCCTATTGCTTCAACTGAATGCTTCGGGCAACGATGTTTGTGGTTACGGTGCGTCCACCAAAGGAAACGTGGTCCTTCAATTTTGCGATGTTACCACCAAACAACTACGTGGCATTGCAGAAGTGAACGAAGAAAAATTCGGAGCTTTCACGCCATTCAACTATATTCCCATCGCATCCGAGTCGGATATCAAAGCCGGGAATCCTGACTACATGATCGTTTTGCCGTGGCATTTTCGTGAGAATATCTTGAAACGAGAACAAGGATACCTTGCAGCTGGCGGAAACCTAATTTTTCCGCTTCCTAATCTTGAAATCGTATACGGAACTGCCGCACAGAAAACAACCGGCCGCGTTGCGGCGTAGAAAAGAGAGCGTGACATGCAAGTAAAGAGATTCATCAAAAGTTACCAACGAAAACTGTTAGCGCCATTCGATGCTCGCTGGAAACGAGCCAAACTTCAAGCGGAGAAATTTGTGCTCAAAACGATGGTTAAGCATGGAATTGCGTGCTCGGAAAATAGCATTCGGAGCACGGACGGTGGGACGGCTAAAATCAGTTTATCAGATGGAGTAGGAGTCTTAAGTATGGAATCGAGCAATCTCATGCTTGCATTCTTAAAAGCCAGCCAACGCCAAGTTGCCGATCCTCGCACGTCGTTTCAAGCGATTGCAATTGGAAATGGCATGGTGTTAGTCGGTCATCCCCATGTCGGAACCATGTATGCGAACGCGTCCGATGTAGTTCAGTTGCCGCGACTTGTGATGAGAAACTACCAAGAGAACACGACGATTGCACTTGAACGCTCCGTGGGTGTCGGTGATTTCGTGCTGCACTTCGGTGCACAGCAAGGTTATCATTTGCTAACGCTATCACACCTTGTTGGTCCGACGGGACTCCTGGTCGCATTCGAAACAAACGACGATATCGGTACGCTGAGACTGAATGTAGAGTCTCATAGGTTAGAATCCCAAGTCACTATAGTTGGACATGAGATTCGCACCTGTCAGAGTCTCACGCTGCTCACCCCTCCGGGCAAGAACTGCATCGTTTTTGTATCCGAAGGAACTCAACTGGATCCGCTGACTGCAAAAAGCCTCACGGAATTCCTGAAGATCAATTCGCTCGCAACCATCGTCGATGGTGCCCGAGTCGTATCCATCGAGGAATTTGTAGGAAAAATCTCGAAGGCGAGCGCGTTTCCCTTTACCTCCGCCGCATAGCGAGAAAACCGATGAACGTATACGCCGACATTCGATGTTTACAAGACGCTCGGTTTGCATTTCGAGGGGTAGGAATCCATGCATCAACACTTCTCGCAGCGGCAAAAGAGTATTTGCCAAAAGGTACCAATTTGATCGGGCTCGTATCGCCCGAAATTGGTCGGTTAGACTCGTCGTTCGTATCGATCTTTGACTCGATCGAGTCGGTTTTTGCGCCTCGCATGCCGTCTGAGCCAGCTGCGTTTCTTCAGATGTCTCCCATGACGCACGATCCCACGCGTGCTGCAAGACTCATTGGTCGGTCAAGCATTTTCAGTGCGTCCGTGATCTACGATTTCATTCCTTACGATATGCCTGAACGCTATCTGGCAGACGCGAAAAACGCCCAAGACTACAAACTCCAGTTAGCCTGGTTGCCTTCGTACGATTGTTTTTTCCCGATTAGCCAATACTCGGCTCGACGTCTCAAGAACATATGTTCCATCTCAGATGATCGGATTACGACTACGGGCGTTGCGTTGCGTCCAGATTTTGAATCGACGTTGCAGGGCACGGACGCAATGCTCCGAACGGTTTTGCGCCCCAATTTTCCGAATCGGTACGTGGTCTGTGTTGCGGGGGCAGACCGGAGAAAGAACGTCGAAGTGTTGCTTGATGCACATGCAAAACTGCCGACCGAACACAATAATACGCATATTGTGATCGTTGGGTCCTACGGAGAAAGCCACATCGCCAAGTTGATCGATCACTATAAATCGCAGGGTGGCTTGTCGCGAAAGCTTCACTTCCTGCACGGAGTCTCGGATTCCGAACTAACGAGCATTTACGCTGGTGCCGTGGCAGCGGTATGTTGTTCCGAGATCGAGGGATTCTCAATACCCGTTATCGAAGCGATCGCATGCCACTGTCCAAGTTTGGTCTCGGACAACGAGGCACATCGCGAGTTGGTTGACTTTGAGGATGCATTCTTCGGCATTCATGATTCGAATCGACTTTCACAGTTGCTCGCGGGAATCTCCAGTCAGCCGTTGATGCGAGAGAAAATGATCGCGGCGCAATCGCCTATCGCGCAACAATTCACGGCAAAACGGGTCTGCGAACGCTTCTGGAAACCCATCTCTCGTGGATTGCGGGAGGTGTCTGGGCGCGTTCGAAACGTATCGAGGCACAATCTCTTAAATCGACCACGGATCGCAATTCTGTCCCCCTATCCACCCGAGGCATCAGGTGTGGCGGATTACACACGGCGAACCGTTCAAGCGTTAGGAAAGATCTCCGATGTTGATATCTACTCCAATGCAGAGAGCCCCGCACCAACTCCGGAAGTCAAGAATTTCTTCCCCATAAGCGAAATCCCATACACTTCTGGACAGTATGACAATGTTTTAAGCGTCGTCGGCAACTCTCATTTTCATATTCCGATCATCAACCTGCAACGTGTCCATGGAGGTCCATGTTTGATACATGACAACCGTCTGGCGGAGCTTTACAATTGGTGGAAAGGCGAAGACTATCTCGCCGAGATGGCCAGTAAACACTTAGGTCGAAAAGTCAAAGCAAGCGAAGTCCGACATTGGATGAGTCATCCCGGCGATTTGCCGAGTATGTTCTTCTGTGAACTCATCGAATCCGCCACGCCCTTGATTGTGCACTCGCGAGGCATACAAGCGCAGTGCTTCAAAGAACATGGGATCAAGCCAGAATACTTGACATTTTGCTGTTATCGGGACTTTGACGTCAACGATTTAACACCGAGCGGCAAACTGGCTGCTCGTGCTGCCTTGGGGATCGGAGCTGACGATTTCGTCATCATTAGTCTCGGTATTGTTGGTCCGACGAAAGGACCTTTTCAATGTATCGATTCTATGTCTCGATTGAAAAAAAGTGGAATGAATCCTCACTTCTTTTTTGTAGGCAGCGCGGGGAGCCTCGAGCCAGCACTGCGTTCGCATGCTGCAGCCTTAAACGTTGCTGAAAATATACACTTTTGTGGCGAGTGGGTTAGCGAACAGGATTATGGCCGATACGTGATTGCCGCCGACATGGCCGTGCAACTTCGCAATCATTTCTTCGGCGGATTGTCAGGAGCCATGCTAGACTGCATTGGCTCGGGTCTCTCGACTGTTGCAAACGACGACTTGGCTCACGCACTGGAATCTCCCGATAGCGTCGTCCGAATCAGTGACGAGCTTAATTCTTTGGAGTTGCTCGATGCAATCTTAGGCATCTATCAATCCAAAACATATCTTGATCGATTGAAACCCAGTCGAGCCGAGTACGTCCAGAAGCACAGCTTCGAGAGGTACGCCGTAAATTTGTTGGAAATCTTGGGACTTCCGTACGATTCGGATAGCCAAATGAACTCGATTGCCAATCCTCATCGTAATTTGCAAGTGTTGGAGTTGGCCAAATCGTGAAGTCAAGAACAATACCGAAACCCGCACGGACTCGTATCCTCCTCGATCTTTCACATACGCATTTCTCAAACTACCGCACCGGTATCCAGCGAGTCGTTCGCAGTCTTCACACGGAACTGCCGAATATTGCCGGAGAGCTTGGGATTGACTTTGCTGCCGTAGTTCTGGTGAACAACGAGTTTGTTTATCTTAATGAGTCGGAGGTGCACACGGAGGTGCACACGAGCGAACCCCAGCCAAAGCTTGACGATGTTTTAAAGAGCTGCCCGAATTGGTACAAGGTTTCCGCACGCGCGGTTTGTTCGGTTGTACCGCTGAAAATTTTGAAGCGATGGTTTTTACCGGAACCGGGGCATCAAGGCATTTTCAAGCATGTAAGGAAACTTCGAAAGGCGATTTTCAAATTTAAGACGCCAGCCAACGATGGGAAAGATCAACGTGTCCAATTTGGACCCGACGATATCCTAGTCATGCCAGACGGATATTGGGTGATGATGCATATTTGGGATGCTGTCGCCCGCGCAAAGGCGCAAGGTGTCAAAGTTTCGGTTGTCGTCTACGACTTGATTTGCATTACTCATCCGCAGTTTTTTGGACCCGGTGCCAAAGAATGTTTTACCAAGTACCTGCGAGCGATCAACGAACACGCGGACATGGCGGTCGCCATTTCACGGACGGTCGAATGCCAATTGCGATCGAAGCTTGCTCACTTGGCAACAGACGATCAAAGGCCACCGGAATGCAAAAGCTTTCGCTTAGGGGTCACCATCGAGAATTCCGAAGGTGAAGTTCGCGAATCGATTGCGGCATTGTTTGAACACAAAGAAAAGCCGTACCTCATGGTTTCAACCTTTGAGCCTCGCAAGAACCACCAATTTCTGCTCGACTCCTTTGATCTCTTTTGGAATCGATCACCTTCCCGAAAACTCTTGCTGGTAGGAGCTATGGGGTGGATGAGCGACGAGACGATCCAGCGCATTCAAACGCATCCGCGTTTCGGTACGCAGTTGCTGATGGTCAACGATGCAAGCGATGCGGAAGTCCAATTTTGTTACGAAAATTGCCGGGCCGCAATCTATCCATCGATCGTCGAAGGCTTTGGATTGCCCATTATCGAAGCATTGCGAAATGGAAAAACAATTTTTGCAAGCAATACGGCCATCCACCGTGAGGTTGGAAGGCAATATTGTGAGTACTTTGATTTGAGTGAGCAAAATTCACTCGTATCTGCCATGGAATCGTGGGAGCGAGCTGGATGTCCAAGCCCTGTGCCTCCCATGCACCAGCTATTGGTTTCTTGGAATGACTCCTCAAGACAATTGGCTGAGTCTATTCTCTGCTTATCGGACCAATTTCGATACCGCAACTTATCTAACCGCGCTGCATAGTCTCTCTTGACACGCTTAAGCGCCGAATACTAATTTGAAGTCGACGAATCTTTTTCCTGTGACTTGAGGTTGGAATCATGAGCGCATTGAGTTGGTTGACGAGTGGAAAAAAGAGCGCGGATAATTCTCTAACCGGAAAGTCGAATGCGACGGATCAAGTTCAGACCATGCTGGACGAAATCCTGCCCAAAAGAGCCGCATTGCTGGAATCCAAGGCCCCCATCGATGTCCGCACACTGATGGAACTCTACACGGTGGAGGAGCTTTGCGAAACTGCCGAAGACTACTATCGCAACGTCGAGGATACGTCCGGTTTGCTTGCTAAGCCCTACATCTGCATGTCCGAAACGCCCGAACTATTGGGTGTCTTTTCGCAATTACTGCTTGGCATCAAGCCAGTTGGTGGGATGGACATATTAGACTTCGGTGCAGGTCCTGGTTGGGCTTCGCATGCGCTTACCAGTCTCGGAGCGAAAATGATCGTTTCCGACGTGTCCATGTCCGGATTGAAGATCGCTGCCGATCGATTCAAACGAATCCCAGTTCCCAGCCCGCATGTCCCACCCAAATTTCTGCATTTCAACGGTCGAACCTTTGATTTACCCAATGAATCTGTAGACCGAATCATTTGCATCGATGCATTCCATCACATTCCCAATCCAGTCGAAGTGCTCGGAGAAATGTCCCGCGTTCTTAGGCAGGGCGGTGTTGCCGCGTTTGCTGAACCAGGTCCAAAGCACTCTTGGTCTCCTGGTGCACAATACGAAATGCGTCATCATCAAGTTGTTGAAAATGATGTGGTCATCGAAGACATTTGGGCGATGGCCAAGCAAGTTGGATTCAGCGACATTCGGCTGGCTGTCTTCTGCACTTCACCGTTTCACGTGAGCATGAACGAATTCAATGAGTTCCTGGCTGGAGGCAAAAGCAGTTCGCAATATCTAAATACATCGCAACATTACATGCAAAATTCGAGACGTCTATTCTTTCTATCGAAAGGGGCGGAAGGAATTGCGGATAGCCGATCAACCGAAGGACTACAAGCATCGATTAAGATCAAAGAAAGCGGCGGTCCGAAGGTGCGTTTGGGTGATACGCGTTCCATCACTGCAAAGGTAACAAACACAGGGAAAGTCCGCTGGCTACCTCCTAGCCATGGGTTAGGCTCTGTTTGGCTTGGCGCCCATCTCCACGAAAAAGGCTCAACTTCAACCAAGTCGGGGTTCTTTACGACCCCTTTGCCAACCGAGGAAGCAAAAGGACTGATGCCTGGCAAGTCGGTCGAGTTCACCTTCGAACTTACGGTACCAGACAAAACAGGAGATTTCGACTACGAATTCGACTTGGTTTCGCAACAAGTCGCGTGGTTTCATAGCGTTGGATCACCAACGACGCGGATGTCACTAAGCGTTTGCGGCGCGAATCATGGATGTCATTGATGTCATTGATGTCATTGGTGTCAATGTTTCGAGCGGAACTTTGAGCCCGTCCGTTTCAAAAAAAGGATGGCCAGGCCTTGGAGAACAAGGAGTTTTGGCTGCGGATGCGATTCAGTTCGTTTGCAATTTGCGGATTCTGAATCGCAAGTTCCTTAAGTTCCTTGCCGGACTCTGAAATCGCTCGATAGGCATCGGCCAAATCATATTCCGTCTCGCGAAAAAGGCTGTTGCTCGGACAGTTTCGACTTAAATGAATCAAAGGCAAGTCTCGATCGCCTTTGTCGAACGACGCAACAATCAATCCATCTCCGCTAAATGACTCGGCCACGTTATGTTCTGCTAACACATAACCATTGTGTGCACGAATAAAATCGAGACATTTTTGATGCATTAGTGGATCGTTGGAGATGACGTGGTGATGTGTGGAAACAAAGACGAATCGGAGCAAGCCCTGTTCAATACTCGCTGCAGCTCCATGTAACATGTCAAGTTCCGCACCTTGAACATCAGCCAACAATAAATCTACTCGTGGCATAGATTTTTGGCCAATCAGCTCGTCCACGGAAAACTGTGGTGCGTCGTGAAGTTGATTGTCGCTTTCACACAAGAAAGGCTTGGCGGCAGAATTGCATCGACCGATACTTCCCTGGAGAAACTCTCCTCGTATCCCATTGATTGCAAAGTTGCGCCTGCCGACTTCTAGATTGCCCGGATCGGGCTCGACCATCAGCGTTCGCGATCTTGGAATCGACAGCCCAAACCACATCGAATAGTATGCCCAAAAACTACCCAGTTCGATCATGCAGGATCCCGGGCCGATGTGCTTAAGTACTTCATGAAAAGCTCGTTCTTCTTGAGGTTCATGATGCCCTCCCAATGCTTCAATAATTGCAGTCATCCATCGACCATGGTAACAGCCTTCTACGATTCGAATCCCGTTGTGCATGATTTGAAGCGACGTGTTGTCCACAACACAACGCGTTCCAGCGTTCGAGGTTTTGGGAATCGTATCGGAAGCATCGCAGCCAACGGTTATTCGTACTCTTCTGGCGTCGCCAGATGCTAGTTCGAACTTTTGGATCATCCCTTCAACATCGGTTGGGCGAGAGAACTCAGGGGCGAAATGTTGGGGCAACGTCTTCAAACAAGCTTGACTGCCGTCCAATTCGCCTGCCGCTTCCATCAATGCGGCGAGAGCCAAAATCGATCGACGATCCGAAACGGCCGATCGATCCTTGAAGTAAATCGCGTTTGCCCAGACTAGACGGCCAGAGCCGATTGGATGATTGACAGTTGAATAGTCGAAGTGGACCATGGAAGTGTTCGATAAGATTTCGGACGGTGACTCAGCGTAGTGAGCCAAGTTACTTAGCCGCCACAACGTGAATCCATGCTGTCTCAAAAAGGTATCAATATCGGAAAACAAGGGCTGGCCAATATAAAGTGGGGAAAACATAACTTCGGCTTCGATAGCGAGACATTCGTTTAGCAACTCTCCAGCCCCGAGCAATACGTCTAGTTCGCCCCCTTGAGTGTCGATCTTGATTAAGTCGATACGATTCACTCCCGCTGTCTTGGCCCACGTATCCAAACGCGTGATAGGAACAAGGCACTCACCAACTTGTTCCATATCGGATCTCAATGTTGGAAATCGCTCCCGCATAAATTCGGACGGCGGAAACAGCGATGAGCACGCAGGTTGACGAGTAACATGCAGCAACCCATCGCCATCGACTTTGCCCAACGCATACGGAAAGAATTGATCGCATGCATGATTCGCGTGACAATTGAGCCGGCTACATTCCTCAGAGTCTGGCTCAAACCCAAAAAGACGACCTAGGGGAGAAAGTCGAAACCAGGATTCGCAAGCACCCCACCGAGCCCCAACATCGACGATGTTCAAAGCCCCGAGTCCCAGTTCTTCGAGGGCTGCACGAAAAGCAGGCTGATTCCGCTTTGGTTCATGTGTCATATACGCGTCCGTCTCGGTTGAACAACTGCGGTAGTATGGAGGTAGTATGGATACGATATGGATACGATATGGATGAGAGCTAGGTCGCCGCTTGTTTGCGTACCCCGCCACTTCAACGCACATCGGGGATGGTTTTGGGTTTTAGTCTCGTCATGGTCGCTTCGACTGAGCTCAGCAATGCCTTGGCTTTGTTGACGGTCTCTTGATACTCGCTCGCAGGGTCGCTGTCGGCAACCAAACCTGCACCCGCTTGGATATAGACTTTGCCGTTGCAGACGACCATGGTCCTCAACGTAATGCAAGTATCCATGTTGCCTCGATAGTCAAAGTAACCGACCGCGCCCGCATAGGGCCCACGGCGCGTTGGTTCCAATTCGTCGATGATTTCCATGGCTCGCACTTTCGGGGCGCCGCTGACGGTCCCTGCCGGCATACAAGCCTTAAAAGCATCCATCGCGTCCATTTCGTCTCGCAATACACCCGTCACGCTGGACGAAATATGCATCACGTGCGAGTAGTGTTCGACCACCATCAAATCGCTGAGTTTTACCGACCCGAATTTTGCGACTCTTCCGATGTCGTTGCGTCCCAAATCGACCAGCATCACATGCTCGGCGCGTTCCTTCGGATCCGCTAGTAACTCTTTCGAAAGCCTTTCGTCTTCCTCCGCGTTCTTGCCGCGAGGGCGAGTGCCGGCCAACGGCCGAACGGTGGCCACGCGATCGACCACACGCGACATGACCTCAGGGCTGCTGCCGACGAGCGTACAATGCGAAGTTCGAACGAGAAACATGAATGGACTTGGGTTGATCACACGCAGTGATCGGTAGATTTCAAGGGGTTCGCAATCGCAATCAATTTCAAATCGTTGACTCAGTACGACTTGAAACACGTCGCCAGCTTGGATGTATTCGCGGCATTTTTCAACCGCCGATTCAAATCCTTCGCGGGTGAAGTTCGATTTTGGTTGCAGTGTCGGCGGAATCCCGAGCGTAATGTCGGCTGCAGGGAGTGGATTGAGGGGGCGACTAAGGCGTTCGGTCACGGAGTCGAGGCGTTCGACCGCTTTGCGATACGTTGTTTCGCTAGGGACATCTTTCTCTCCTGCCACCAAGTTCAAAACCATAACTGTCTTGTTGACGTTGTCGAAAACAACCAATAAATTGTAAAAACCGAAATCCAGGTCCGGCAACTGCCGATCGTCGTTTGGAGCATTCGGAAGCCTTTCCACGTATCGGACAACGTCGTAACCCGCGTAGCCGATGGCTCCACCTACAAATGGGGGTAGTTCCGGATAGCTTGCAACCGACAATTTGCCGAGTTTGTCGCGCAAGAAATTCAGCGGGTCCTCCACGGTTTGCATTGTTACGCAGCCGTCGTTGTGCCACTGAACTTCATTTCGAAACGCCAGGACCCGTGAACGGGGGCCGATGGCGATAAAACTGTAACGACCGATCTTTTCACCTCCGACCACACTTTCGAAGAGACAAGCCGGACTATGGCCGTCATCGAGAAGTCGAAAGGCAGAAACCGGCGTCAAATGATCGCTCAATAGTCGGCGGTAAACTGGCACAAGGTCAAATGCTGCCGCCAGCTCTTGGTATTTTTCAAAATGAGGAAGTGCACTCATTCTAAGGAGTTAACTTTCAATTGCGTTAGAATCATCAGCCTAGCCGCATCGCCGGATCGGCTCAACATGCCTATACTACCAGTGAAATAGTTTACCGCGAACCATCACGTGAGAGAATTCCACGATGAAGTGCCAACACTGCGAAAAGCCAGCCACATTTCACATCACTGAGTTGACCGAACCCAGCGGGCCCACCGTCATGCATTTGTGCGAAGAGCATGCTCGTACCTTTCTGTCCACCGATGGAACCGCGACGCCTGCATCCGCGCTCGCGAGTTTGCTGGCAAAACAATTGAAAATGGAAAAAGTAGCCGAAGATCTGGCGATTTCAGACAAAAAAACCTGTCCAATTTGTGGCATTTCTTTCGCCGACTTCCGAAAAGGGGGCCGATTGGGATGCGCCTACGACTACGTGGCCTTCGAGGACGAGCTAGAGCCGCTGCTGGTCAATATTCATGGTGCCCTGGCTCATACCGGCAAAGTTCCGACCAATCAAAGCGGTTCTCCCGAACGTCAGCACCGTCTGATGCAACTCAAAAGCGAAATGAAAGAGGCGATCACAAAGGAAGACTACGAGACCGCCAGCCGCTTGCGAGACAAAATTTCCAACATCGAATCGGACGACGAATCCTCCTGGACCGACGACGCCTTAGAAGAAGATTTGGATGATGAAGACGAAGAGGACGATACTTTTCAAGCTGAGCCGCCTATCGTTTGATTTGCCGCTGGCCATCAGCCTGCACTCGGCAATGACAAACTTCAACCCTACACCGACCCAATTAGCAAACGAAACAATCCACCGTGAAACTTGAGGACTTAGCAAATCAAAGCAGCGAATGGATGCGAGGACACGGTCCGGAATCGGACATTGTCATGAGTAGTCGCATTCGTCTTGCTCGCAATTTGGCAGAGTTTCCATTCATCCGCAAATGCACCCCCAAGGACCGCACAGCCGTTGCGACCGCAGTGCACCGGGCATTAGACTCGTTGCCGCTATCGGCCGACACAGAATACGTCGACGTCGCGAAGTTAGGCGACTTGGATCGACAATTCTTGATGGAGCGCCAACTCATTAGTCACGAACTCAACGAAAGCCAAGGCGCTCGGGCAGTCATATTGGACCCGAAAGAACGCTTCAGCATCATGGTCAATGAAGAGGACCATTTGCGATTGCAAGTGATGCAGAGCGGGCTGGATCTGGAATCAGCCTGGAAACGAATGGATCAACTCGACGATCAATTGGAGAGCAAATTGACCTATGCTTTCACCAAGCGACTTGGCTATCTGACAGCTTGTCCCACCAATGTCGGAACTGGATTGCGAGTAAGTGTGATGCTACATTTGCCCGCTTTGGTCACGACCAAGCAGATAGACAAGGTTTTTCGTGCTTTGAACAAGATCAACGTTGCCGTGCGTGGCTTGTTTGGCGAAGGCTCTCAGTTCATGGGTGACTTCTATCAAATCAGCAATCAAACGACCTTGGGTAAGAGCGAATTGGGGTTGGTTGCGAAAGTTCAAGAAGTGGTCCCGAGGTTAATCGAATACGAACGCAGGGCTCGAGATTTTTTGGTGAGCGAGAGCCGACAGGATTTGCATGACAACGTGAGTCGGGCGTTGGGTATCTTGTGCACAGCCAAGAAAATTAGCAGCGAAGAGACTATGCACTACCTCAGCAAAGTCCGCATGGGAGTGAATCTTGGTTTGATCGAGGATGTCAAAATTCCCACCGTCAATAAGTTGTTTATCCATACGCAACCCGCTCACCTTCAAAAGCTATGCGGTCGAAAATTAAGTGTCACGGACCGAAACATCGAGCGAGCAAACTATCTCCAACTCCATTTGATTAAACGGTCTGAAAACGAAAAGAACTAGTGGCAATTCTAGGTTGCACGGAAAACGACGCCTGCATACCCGACCACTCGATCTGGGTTGCCGCGCGAAGCACTGTTGTCGTAACAGATTTCCTCAACCTTGAATGTTTCGCCAAGGTTGATCAAGGTCTGCATTACGATCGCGGCCGGAACCAGTCCGCACATGCTGATAGAATTCTCGCGGCATGTTTCAATTAAATGCGTCGGGTCGCCAGTCAACATTGCGTCGAGCGCCAATCGATCGCGCCTTCGATTCTCTGCTTCTGGTTCGTAGTGGTTCATGTCGCTGGATATCACCAACAAAGGGCGGTCCGGCAACTCGCGAAGTACATTGGCAAGCTGCTCAGCGGCTTGCATAATTTCCTCGATCGATGCGTTCTTGATCGCGATCGCCACCAGCTTTGGCCTCGCATCTGCGGGAGTTAGCGACTCGAGAATGGGTAGTTGGATTTCGACTCCGTGTTCCCGTGCGTGGGCGGCCAAGTCGAACTCCATCCCTTCCACTGTGTCCACTATTTTTTGGGCAAGTTCTTTGTCCGTTTCCCACCTATCTCCACCGGGCAATTCCCAGGCTTGCGAAGGCGAAACCGACCAGTCTCGCCCAAACGTAGTGTGCTTTGGGCCGATGATCAACAAGGTCGATGGTAATTCAACACTGCTCCACGCGTTCATGGCAACCTGTCCGCTGTATCGAAGTCCTGCGTGCGGCGTCATAAGTGCAAGCGCAGGCTTTGGCTTGATGTCTGCTGGAGTGTTCCCTTTGAGTTCGGCAACAAGCGCGCGGCGGGATTCCACTTTAACTGGATAAAAACCTTCCGCGACGGCAGGGGGTCGAACGTCGTCCTCGCTCATGGGAAACGAAGAATTGCTCGCCAACAGCGAACTTGCGGTGGATATGCATGTCATCGAATACACGCCTATTGGATTTCGACGCAGCCTGACGGAACCAGATGCCTCGTTTAGCAACGATTCGATTGACTTTTCCGCATCGAAAGCAACGGCGGCGAAGTCACCGCATGACGTCACGATAGCCCGATTCGTAGCGCTTATCCCATCCAGTGAGCACGTCTTTAATTCGTGATGCAATTGGTTGCCATCCCAATCGTCAACCTGGAGCGTCCCGTGGTGGATAGGATCGTACAAGACGGTGATCGCAAGCTCGATATCGGTTGCTTGTTGAAATCTTGCCTTGGTGAGAACCTCGGATGCCGCTTGGCAAAGCTCGAATAAGCTCGATTGCAGAGCCATTCCGGGGCGCAACGACGTTTTGATCCAATGAGCCAGCGGTCTTTGGTTGGACGTGTCAATAAGTGTTAACACGATGCCGTTGACATTCCCCTCCATGGAATCCAGGGCATAATAGCTGGGGGTTGCTCCTCGTGCGAAAGCGATCAAGTTGGAAGTCGCAACTTGCTTGAGTCGTTTGAGGCTTTCGATATCTCCCGGAGGCATTCTCATGGGAAGTTCCGCCGGCAAATTCGATGGTTCGATTTCTCCTTCGATGAAATGTCCCTCGAACGTTTCGAGAATTGCTTCGTCGTTCGTCCACGCAGACTCCGGCAGCCCTGCTTTGCGACAGACTCCCTTGAGAAACTCCTCGGCAGTCCAGTTTTGCTCAACGGCTACGCTCGGCAAAAGCAATCCGCTCTGTGCGCCCAGCGTGATCTTGAGTCCGTGCTTACCAACGATGACGTGATCCAATCGCTCATCGGCAGCAACCGTTAGCGGGATCGGGGAAGCGAGCAACGATACATCCAGCGACAAATATTTGATTTCGGCAGTTGAAATGGCAGCCATTCTGTTGTCCTCGCGAGCTGTGCGAAGTGCCGTATGGAGAATGGCATCTTTCAACGCTGTTGGACGACCAAGGAAACCACAACAACCCCTAAGTTGTTTGCCGCGACTGAGCGTCGTGAACATTCCCATGACATATTGTTCTGCGAGAGGACCCAACACATCGAGCCAGTCCTTCGAAACGTTGTGTCCGCAGGTTGCCGCTATGACTGCTAGTTGAGTCGCGCGGTGAATGGACCGATTCTGCTCATCGCTAAGCTCATCGAATTTGAGCATAGCAAGCTTTACCGGAGCAGTAAGAATTGGACTTGTCATGGCTTCCTCGCTGGATGAAACGGGCGGTCGCTGGGCTGGCAGTTGCATTATTGGCAATGATACCTGATGAAAAACGGCAGGTTGAATGGATTGCCTAAAAGAATCTAAGTTTACAGGTTGTCGCTTGCGTCCCCAGTCACCAGGCGAATGATCGAATCTACCGGCTTGTTCGGCACCGCACAGACCGCACAAATTACCAAGGATCTCATATTTCCCAAGCTGATACCAATCTCTCTCGATCAAAAGGGCGGAACAGGACCAACAGTACGTCGAACTGTGCGCAACATCATGCACGTTGCCAACAAAGGGGTACCGAAGACCGGATCGTTTGGCTATCTCATGCGCCTTGAGCAAGGTCTCATGCGGTGTTGGCGGCCGATCCATCATCCGAAAATCTGGATGGAACGCGGAGAAATGGACTGGGACGTCTGGGCCAAGCTCCTTGAGGATCCAGTCGCACATCCGAGTGAGCTCTTCCGGCGAGTCGTTGCCATTGGGAATGATGAGATTGGTGATTTCGAACCAAACATCCGTTTCGTGTTTCAGGTAACGAAGCGTATCGAGAACGGGTTCCAGGCGAGAATACGTGATCTTGCGATAGAAATCCTCTGTAAAGGCTTTGAGATCCACATTGGCTGCGTCCATGTGAACATAGAATTCACGACGCGCTTCCGGAGACATATAGCCTGCCGTTACCGCAACACTCTTAATCCCGAGCGCGCGGCAAGCCTTGGCGGTATCGATGGCGTACTCCGCCCAGACGACCGGATCGTTGTAGGTAAAAGCCACACTCTTGCATCCGAGTTCGTTGGCCGCGTGTGCAATCAGTTCAGGCTCCGCAATGGAGCTCAACTTGGCAACCTCTCTCGATTTCGAGATATCCCAGTTTTGGCAAAACTGGCAGCCTAGATTGCAACCTGCTGTGCCGAACGACAGTACGCTGGTGCCCGGATAGAAATGGTTGAGTGGCTTCTTTTCGATCGGGTCGATACAAAAACCCGTGCTGCGTCCGTACGTATCGAGAACCATCTGGTTTCCTTCGATTTTTCGAACAAAGCAGAAACCGCGATCCCCTTCCTTCAGAGTGCATTGACGCGGGCACAGATCGCATACGATTCGGTCGGACGCATCGTCTCTGTGCCACCACTTTCCCAAATGCGGTTGAATTATCATTTGTCATTTGTCGCTAAGAGGTACCAATTCCGATCATAGTACACTCCATCATAACAGTGACGGATCGCGAATTGGCTATTGGCAGCAGAGCCTGGGAACGAGTAGTCTCCTGTGCGACGTTAATTCCAATGAGTGGCACTGAGCGTCGCGCCCGGTATGACGCAACGAATCGCTACAAATTCACGGATGTGGGCTCGAATTAAGCTTGGCGGAGGGAAAAAGCGTGCCAAACGCGATAATTAAGCCTTGCAGGATACAGCAAGCCTTCGCTACACTGTGGGGCTTCCCAAATGGGATGTCGCGGTTTATCGCTCTTTCACGGGCGGATTCGGCTGCGAGCAACTTTGCATAAAGTCAAGGCAGAAAAAGGTTTAGGAGTAGGCAAGCATGCCGCGTCTTCTTGGTGTCGATATTCCGAATGACAAGCAAGTCATCTATTCGCTTCAGTATCTCTATGGCGTTGGGCCGGTCGTTGCGCGTGAGGCATGCGTGAAGACCAAAATCAATCCAACGAAGCAAGCGAGGGATCTGGACGAAGACGAATTGAGCCGTCTTTCGACCACTCTTGAACGCGACTACACCGTAGAGGGACCGCTCCGTCGACAAATCGGCCAGAGCATCCATCGCTTGCGTGAAATTAAATGCTATCGAGGTGTTCGTCACAAGCAGAGCTTGCCAGTCCGTGGACAGCGAACACGTACCAACGCCCGGACCCGTAAGGGACCTCGAAAGACAGTTGCAGGCAAGAAGGGCGTAAAGGACTTGCGATAGTTTTCGCAGTCGAGACGCTGACTCAAAGTCGAATTACTGCATGTGCAGGAAGACGGGCTAGCCAGCAAAAAATCGTAACTAACATTTTAGCTTCACCAGCAATTTTGATTCGAAGGAACGGTCCGACCTGTGGCCAAGACAGCAACCAATACCAGCGCTTCCGTAGCAAACAAGCGACGCAAAACGCGACGCAACGTCACCACCGCAATCGCCCACGTCAAAGCGACATTTAACAATACGACCGTCACAATCACCGATACCAAAGGTGATACATTGTGCTGGGCGAGTGCAGGAACGAGCGGCTTCAAGGGTTCTCGCAAGAGTACTCCCTACGCTGGCCAGTTGGCTGCCCAGCAAGCGGCCGAAAAGGCTGCCAAGTTTGGTGTCAAGGAAATCGAAGTGTGGGTGAAAGGACCAGGTTCAGGACGTGAATCGGCGATCACTGCTCTGCAGGCTGCTGGAATCACTGTCAAGCTGATTGAGGACATCACCCCAATTCCTCACAATGGTTGCCGTCCCCGCAAGCGTCGACGCGTTTAGTGCACGATTGCAAGTTACCATTCATCACGATCTATTTTTGTTGTTTTTCTGGAGACCCTAGGCAATGCATATCCGTTGGCGTGGATTAGAACTTCCGAGTCAAGTGAGTGTCGATCGCTCGACTCTGAGCTCGACCTATGGAAAGTTTACCGCTGAGCCATTTGAGCGTGGATTTGGCGCCACGATCGGTAACAGTTTGCGACGCGTTTTGCTGTCCAGTTTGGAAGGCAGTGCGGTTACGCAAATCAAGATCCGAGGAGCTCAGCACGAGTTTTCGTCGATTCCCGGGGTGCTTGAAGACGTTACCGAGATCGTTCTGAACGTCAAAAGCTTGGTGGTCAAAAATCATAGTGAAAACACGCGAGTCTTGACGGTCGCTCGCGATAAAGCTGGCCCGATTACAGGCGCTGATGTCCAAACGGATTCGGATGTCGAAATCATCAATACCAGTCATGTTCTCGCGACCCTTACGGCCGACACTCCATTCATGATGGAAATGGTCGTTGAGAACGGAAGAAGCTACGTCCCTGCAACAGAGCATAGTTCCGGCGATCACGAAATTGGCATTATTCCTGTCGATGCCGTCTATAGCCCTGTCGTTCGCGTTCGATACTTCGTCGAGGAAACTCGAGTCGGTCAGAAGACGAACTACGATCGATTGATTATCGAACTTTGGACGGACGGTTCCGTTCATCCAGAAATGGCCCTGGTTGAGGGAGCGAAGATTCTTCGTAAGCACCTTAACCCATTCGTGCAGTCCAACGAACTGGGCAAGCAAGTACATGCAGTGGCTCGAGGCGGACCCGGTAGTGCCGAAGCTCAATTAGAAGCCAAGTTAAACACCACCGTGGCCGAACTCAAGCTCTCGGTCAGAGCCAACAATTGTCTTGAGGCCGAGGGGATCCGATTGGTTCGCGATCTTGTTCAACGCACCGAAGATCAGTTGCTCGAAGTGCGAAACTTCGGCGAAACCACTCTGACCGAGGTTCGCGAGAAACTTGGCAATATGGGACTGCATCTTGGGATGCGTGTTCCGTCGATGCGTTAATGGGATCGCTTGCGAGAGCCGTCTCTCTTACACAATATTTTAGTTTGCTTTAGCGTTTTGGATATTCGTCATGAGACACCGTAGAAAAGGTCGTGTACTGGGTCGGTCCTCGTCACACCGCAAGGCTTTGTTTGCCAACATGGTATCCGCCATTTTTCTCACCGAACGAGAAACGACGGAATTGGATGCAAATGCTCCCAAGGTTCCGGGGCGAATAATCACGACCCTTGAAAAGGCGAAAGAAATTCGTCCGCTCGTTGAGAAGTGCATCACGATTGCTCGCAAGGGATTGGTAGCCGAAGCAAGTTCTGCGGAATTTGGTACAAAGGCGGTCCGAGGTTCCGAAGAGTGGAAAGCTTGGCGGAAGAGCGATAGCTGGCGTAAGTGGGTGGACGCTCGCTCACCCGGTATCACAGCGCGGCGACGTGTCTACTCGATGATCCGTGACAAGCAAGCTGTCGAAATTCTGTTTCGCACGATTGCCCCTAGGTTTTCGGACCGACCGGGCGGATACACGCGAATCATGAAATTGGCAAAGCCAAGACTTGGCGACAACGGTACTCGTGCTATCCTTGAATTTGTTGGCAAGAATGACCGCGTTACCAAAAAGGCTACGAAACCAGCCTTCGAAACAGCGGAAACAGCAGTATCCGCAAGTTGAGACATACGCGAGTTTACACTTCGCGTTCTATCGGTCGAATCCGGAAAGACAGCCTTCATGGGCTGTCTTTTTTCGTTTGATTAGTGCATCGCCCCAGTGCTTTGTCCAACTTAGATTTTGGGGTTGGCGAAAAATTGTAGAACGATTGTCCTCAATCGTTTTGCAAGCAATTGAGGACAATTGCTCTACTCTTTAACCCCCATTTTTAATCTGGACAGAACACTAGTGCTTTGTTGCAGCTTAAATTTAGGGTAGACAGGCGTTATTTTTACGCGAGCGTCATCGATTTTCATGTGCCATTCGATTCCTCGTTGCTGATCTTTCCGCCGCCCTAATGGTTGCCCCGTACTCAACAACACCAGTTACGGTGACTCAGCCTCACTTAGCTTGTCCATTACAGCGTTTCACAATGGACCTCCAGGACCAAAATGTCGACTCGGGCTGGTAGACAACGGGTTGACAAGCAATGACTTTGTTGTATTTTTCGCGTCATCAGATCTTAACGGTAGATCGATTTTACGGTCCAAGACAGAACGGAGTGGTAAGATGAGGCTGATGTGTATTTTTTTGGGTTTGTGTGTTGCGGCTTGCGGTAGTTCTGTAAACGCGGCGTTTTTGAGCGCTATTGCAAATAGCGAGGGGTTCTTGATCGATTTTACAAATACTGTTTCTACTATCGACGACGGTCGAAGCGTGCAGTATACGGTGTGGTTAAATACCACCGGCGGGGCCGCCCGAGTGACGGGGTTGACGGGATCGCCGACGGTAACGCCAGGAAGCTTCGTGTATCTGTACCAAATTCTAGCTCCAGCAGATCCGGCAGTGAATAGCTTCCGAGTCGCTGCCGACCCTTTGCTAGTCACTGGAGCTGGGGTCGTTGAGGGTCAGGCGTTTAGAGGCTCTCCCATTTCTACCAGATTTAGAGCGGATGGCAGTTTGAGGGAGACGTTTTTGAACTCCTTTTCACTTACGGATTTCGGTATACAGCCCCGCAGCGTTAACGATAACGAGAACCGTCAATCTTATTTAATGTACATTGTATCTGATTATGCCCCTACATTGGGCGAGTTTAGAGTAGCAAACGGCCCCAAGGAAAACGCCAATGTTGATTTTTTGAGTGGGCCAGTTCCTTTTGGGCCATCTCCTGTGCCTTTGCCTGCATCGCTTGCTTTGGTTGGTCTGGGACTACCATTTGTTCGGACTTTGCGTCGGAGACTGTCCCGATAGTCAAGTCGAGTCTCATCCAAATGCTTCAGGTCGGTTTCATGTAAAAAAGAACCGACCTTTCTTGGGCAAAAATTGAAAGTCGGCGGCACCTAAGGCGACTGGCAGGTTTAAAATTACCTGCCATCATCATCCAACACTAATTCTTAGTTTTCCCAAAGCCCTAGAACTCCCGTTTAGTCCGTTGCTTGATTTCCCTACCCTCTGGGCTATACTACCCCAACGAAGGTGTTTGGTGGGAGAGATTTTGGCTTTCCGTTTCGATGGATTTCCAAAACGCCGAAGGCGCAAAGAGGCCCTGAACCGCTCAGGCAACAAGAACCGCCAGCACAACATTCGTCTCTGGAGAGCGATTCAGCAGTAAAAACTGTGACGGAATCCACCGAAGGGGAAAGGCTCTACGCCGAGATCTCTCAGGTAAGAAGGACAGAGGGGCAAACAAAGTTGAGAATAGGAGTGGCGATTGCCGTTCCTGCTCCCAATTTCAATCGTTCGTTTGTCCCCTCACCCTCTAGGTTCTTTGCATGAATCGATCAAAATCGGCCCTTTCGCCATTTGTCTCCCGTCATATCGGCCCCCGAGACGAGGAGATCCACGCTATGCTCGCGGAGCTTGGATACGCGTCGCTGGATGAACTAACCGGTGCGGTTGTTCCACCCAATATCGCCGACAATACTCCCATGGATTTGCTCGCAGGTATTTCCGAAGAAGAAGCTCTTGCGGAACTCAAGCAGATCGCAAGCAAGAATCGGGTTCTGAAGAGCTTCATTGGCCAAGGCTACTATGGTACGCATACACCCAAAGTGATTCACCGCAACGTTCTTGAAAACCCTGCTTGGTACACGGCCTACACACCCTATCAGCCAGAAATCTCCCAAGGCCGCTTAGAAGTTCTGTTCTACTTCCAAACGATGGTTTGCGAGTTGACCGGCATGGACATCTCGGGGGCATCGCTACTCGATGAAGGGACTGCGGCAGCGGAAGCCATGACGCTGTGCCAACGCTCATGCAAGTCGGTTGCCAATCGATTTTTGGTGTCGACCCTTTGTCATCCTCAAACGATCGAGCTGGTTCAAACGCGCGCCGAGCCACTGGGAATCGAGGTAGTTCTCTTTGATCAACGCTTGGATGTTTCGGATTGGACCAGTGTCTTCGGCACTTTAGTGCAGTACCCAGCGACCGATGGATCGATCGGCGACTTTCAAGAACATATCGCGGATGCGCACCAGCACAGTGCCATGGTGGTGATGGCGAGCGACTTGTTAGCGCTCACGATCCTCAAGTCACCTGGCGAACTCGGCGCGGATGTGGTCGTTGGCAACACGCAGCGATTCGGTGTCCCCTTTGGATTTGGTGGACCGCACGCTGCATTCCTGGCTACCAAAGATGCATTCAAACGCACTTTGCCCGGTCGGCTGGTTGGTCAATCGATCGATTCACACGGCAAGCCTGCTTTTCGACTGGCGTTGCAAACTCGCGAGCAACACATTCGACGCGAGAAGGCCACTTCCAACATTTGCACGGCCCAGGCGTTGTTGGCTATCATGGCCACGCTCTATGCCTGCTACCATGGCCCCGAAGGCTTGCGTGCGATCGCGTCGCGAGTCCATGGGATGACGATGCGATTGGTCCGCTCGCTAAGAAAATTGAACTGTGAACTCGAAAGCGAGCTTGTCTTCGACACCGTTGCCATCAACACGGGATCACAAACCGACCGCATTTTGAAGTCGGCCGTGGACGCAGGCTTCAACTTACGACGCATCCATGATTCCCAAGTAGGAGTTTCCCTTGACGAAACCACCACTGAGGCCGACTTGCTTCAAATCATTCAGCTTTTTGGCGGAACAACGATCGATTCGATCGATCATTCGACGTTGTCGGCAAATTGCTTCCGCGATGACACGGTTCTAACCCAAGCGGTCTTTCATCAGTACCGCAGTGAAACCGAAATGATGCGTTACTTGCGCCGGCTTTCGGAAATGGACATCGCTTTGGATCGAGCGATGATTCCGCTCGGTTCATGTACGATGAAGCTGAATGCGGCCACCGAAATGACACCCGTCACCTGGCCTGAGTTCAATAGCATCCATCCTTTCGCTCCCGCCGATCAATGGCAGGGATACCGCGAAATGATCGATCAACTCGAAGCCATGTTATGTGCCGTCACGGGTTACGATGCGATCTCGTTGCAACCCAACGCAGGCTCCCAAGGTGAATACGCAGGTTTGCTCGCCATCAAGCAATACCACGAATCGCGAGGAGACACGAATCGCAATGTTTGCTTGATCCCAAGCAGTGCCCACGGCACGAATCCTGCCAGCGCTCAAATGGCCAACATGCAAGTGGTCGTCGTCAAGTGCGATGAAGCGGGCAACGTCGACTTGGTGGATCTGGATTCCAAGATCGCGGCCAATCCGCAACGCGTTGCTGCGATCATGATCACTTATCCATCGACCCACGGTGTTTTCGAGGAGGTTGTCACCGCGGTATGTTCCAAAGTGCATGACGCCGGTGGTCAAGTCTATATTGATGGCGCGAACTTGAACGCGTTAGTGGGTGTGGCCAAACCGGGCAAGTTTGGTGGGGATGTCTCCCATTTGAATCTGCATAAAACGTTTTGTATTCCACACGGCGGTGGCGGCCCTGGAGTTGGACCTGTGGGTGTTCGTAGTCATCTCGCACCGTTCCTGCCCCGCGATGGACAAAATGCGTCGCGACGTGGCCCCATCGTTAGTTCAGCTCCGTTTGGCAGCGGGAGCATTCTTCCCATTTCGTGGATGTATATTCGGATGATGGGCTCTGCTGGCCTTCGTCGCGCAACCCAAGTCGCGATCTTGAATGCAAACTACATTGCGCATCGATTGAAGGATAAATATTCGATTCTCTACACAGGGAATCGAGGACTGATCGCGCACGAGTGCATCATCGATACACGCCCGATGAATAGCGACGGACATGTGACTGTCGACGATATAGCAAAACGATTGATAGACTATGGTTTTCATGCGCCGACGATGTCGTTCCCTGTTGGAGGCACATTGATGATTGAGCCGACCGAAAGTGAATCGCTACAAGAGATTGAGCGTTTTTGTCGAGCCATGAATCTCATTTACGCGGAATACGAAAAGGTTCTGAATGGCGAATGGCCAGCCGACAACAATCCGTTGCACAATGCGCCCCACACGTTGGATGCGGTGATTGAAGATTCTGTGATTCGAGTTTATTCTCGCAAGGAAGCGGTATGTCCTGATCCGGAATTGGACTATCGAGTCAAGTATTGGCCGCCGGTAGGACGAGTCGATAATGTGTATGGGGACCGCAATCTGGTGTGCTCATGCCCACCGGTTGCAAGCTACGAACTGCAAGAAGCAATTGGAAATTAGGTGCTGACTCGCGTTGCCAGGGCTCAAAAGTGGGGCAAGCTTCCAGCTTGCCATTCGTGACGGATCGCAAATCCCAATGGATTTGCGCGATCTCCGTGCGTTTTCTCCCCCTCGCCCCGCTTCGGCAACGCTGTGAGGCATTTTCGTCAATGAAATGGAACGCTATTTGAATTTAAGCCTTCCGTTCGGGCTTGCCCCGACGGAGGCAACAATTGGAAGCTACAGGCAAAAGCCCTCGCCTCGGGCTCTCCACCGAGTTTACTCGGTGAAAGCAACGTTTGGATCCGAAAAACGCTGCTTCCACCGGTATGAAACCGGTGGAGAGCCATGGCCCGTCTCTGCGGCTAGTAGCCACCAATTATCGCCCCACTGGCATAAAGCCAGTGGTAGCGAATCGAAGGAAAAAAT